>JAFONG010000060.1 GCA_017418585.1 Erysipelotrichaceae bacterium
GTCGGTTTTTCTTGCATTTCTTCATTTCCTTTACTGACAAAGAGTCTTTCGTTGTTTCCCGGGAAAGGGAAACGCAGATCGTTGTAGAGCTGTTCCATCTTCAGCAGCATCTCCATGCCGCTTTCGAATGTTTCCGCATCCCGATGATAGATATCGTACTTGCGTCCCTTGAGGTCCGGTTCACAGGCGTCGATACACAGCACGATCGCGTTAGGTATTCCTAAGTAGCACTGCGAAGCTCTCATGTCTGTTCCTCCCAGACAGGATTGACGTAGTATTTCACGCTGATCCTCTGTCTGTTCACCATGAATTTTTCGTTGATTCTCTTTTCGATGATCTCGCAGTTTTCCATCGTTGTATTCATCAGCAGGACGAGATACTGTCCCTTGGCGTAGTGATTCATGATATCGGAACGACGGATCGTGGTACGGATGGCTTCTTCCAGACGACGGGAGAGTTCATCGAGCTTGCTGCCTTTCACCAGATTGTTGCCCTTGGTATCGACGATCGTACAGAGCATCAGATAGACCATCTGGCCGCCTCTTTCGCTGATCCTGCTTACGGCGCGGTAGATGCCCATGAAGATCGGATAGCTGCAGTTGAAGCCGCCATTCGTGTATTCGCCTTCATCCAGATGCTGCTGTATTTCCTGCAGGGTGGATGAGGAGTGTTCGAAGTGCTGGGAGATCCTTTCCAGCTGACCGTACATTTTCTCGTCAGGCTTGATTCCCTGAGAGAAGAGATACTGTTCCGAGGTGCTTTCAAACAGGCGGTAGGCCTTGTCTATTTCTCCCTTGGAGACAAGGGCTTTCATGGTCAGCGTTTCCCAGTTGGAGAAAGGCTGTACGCTGCTGGCATATTTTCCCAGTCTCTCCAGTTCATTGACGTCTTTTTCTTCTTCCAGAAGTTTTGCCAGTTCTTCTACCGCTCCCGCAAACTGTTTGCGGTAGCGCCAGTTTTCCTTGGCGATCCAGATGGTGCTCAGCTGATTTTCCAAAAAGTCGCCGGTATACAGATAGATGGCCTGTTTCAGCAGTTCGATTCTGGATCTGCTGTCGTCCGTTTCGGATGCCTTCTTCAGCAGTTCATCGAATTCCATGACGTCGCTTTGCACAGGGATCTCAGAGTTCCAGTAGAACTTGCCGTCTTTTTGAACGAAATAGTTGACATCAGGCAGTCCGCAGTTGAGCAGCTTCTTCTTGGCGTTGTACATGATGCTGTAGATGGCATGTCCCGGATTCTCCGGATCTCTGCCGGTGAACAGGGAAGAGAGAAGCTGGTTCCTGCTGATGCCTTCCGCTCCTCTGTACAGCATCAGCTGCATCAGATAGTTGAACTGGTTCTCGCTGCTCTTGGACTTGCCGGTGATCAGCCGTCCGTTGTAGGTCAGAGAAAAAGCCCCAAAGTACTGGGCATATAGAACGTTGTGTTTCGTGTTTGCAGAAGATGTCATATCAGTTAATAGAATTATACCCCAAGAACACTCTTCATGGCTAAGCATAAGAGGGAATCTACTCATAAAAGTCCTAAGATGATAAAATGAATTGGAAGAAAGCGGGTTTTTGCCCTGCGATACATGTCTCTAGAGAAAGGAGATCCAATGCCGCAGAATCATAAGAAATTCCATTCGGTTAACGGTAAAAGACAGATACTGGTCGTTGATGACGAACTGATCAACCGGAATATCCTTGGAGAGATCCTGAAGACAGAATACGATGTCCTGTATGCGGAAGACGGCTTACAGGCGCTGCAGATGATCAGAGAGAACAGGAATACGCTGTCTCTGGTGCTTCTGGATATTCTGATGCCGGGAATGTCCGGTATTGAAGTTCTGCAGGAAGTCAGAAAGGACAAGGAGATCGCCCAGATCCCGATCATCGTGATTACTTCGGAGCAGTCCGCGGAAGTGGACAGCCTGAAGAAAGGAGCGATCGACTTCATTCCGAAACCGTATCCGGCCGTGGATGTCATTCTGGCCAGAGTGCTTCGTACGATAGAACTTAACGAAGACAGAAACATCATTCAGTCTACGGAAAGGGATACTCTTACCGGACTGTACAACCGCGAGTTTTTCTATTCCTATGCGCATCAGTACGACCAGTTCCACAAGGACTCCGGAATGGATGCCATCATCCTGGATATCAACCGTTTCCATATGATCAACGAACGCTATGGAAAGGCCTATGGTGATGAGGTGCTGAAGAAGATCGCCGTCAAACTGAAGGATCTGATCAAGGATTCCGACGGTATCGTCTGCAGAAGAGGGGGAGACACTTTCCTGATCTACTGTCCGCACCGGGAGGATTATCAGGCATTTCTGGATGACGTATCCGCTTCCATCGATGAAGAAGGAAACAACAGAGTCCGTCTGCGCATGGGTGTCTATACCGATGTGGATAAGGACATCGAAATGGAGAGAAGGTTCGACAGAGCCAAGATGGCCGCGGATTCGGTCAAGGGAAGCTTTTCCAAGACGATCGGTTTCTACGACGACAGCCTTCGTCAGCAGGAGCTTTATGCGGAACAGCTGATCGAAGAGTTCCCGGAAGCGATCAGAACGAACCAGTTCCATGTCTACTATCAGCCTAAATTCGATATCCGTCCGGAAGCTCCGATCCTCTGCAGTGCCGAAGCGCTGGTACGCTGGATACATCCGAAACTGGGAATGATTTCTCCGGGCGTGTTTATTCCTCTGTTCGAGGACAACGGCCTGATCCAGCAGCTGGATCTGCATGTATGGGAACAGACGGCAGAACAGATCAGCATCTGGAAGGAAAAGCTTGGCTACTCCATCCCGGTATCGGTTAACGTATCGCGTGTCGATATGTATGATCCGGATCTGATCAACAAGCTGAAGGACATCGTCGACAGACACGGTCTGTCCTGTACGGATTTTATCCTGGAGATCACCGAATCCGCCTATGTCGACGACTACAGTCAGCTCATTGAAATGGCTGAAAACTTCAGAGAACTCGGCTTCAGGATCGAGATGGATGACTTCGGAACAGGTTATTCTTCTCTGAACATGATTTCGAATCTTCCGATCGACGCACTGAAACTGGACATGCACTTTATCAGGGAAGCCTTCAAGGA
>JAFONG010000061.1 GCA_017418585.1 Erysipelotrichaceae bacterium
CACCTCCGTAGCTTGGAGATCCCGGAAGCGGAAGCAGATGTACCATACCGATAATGACTTTCTCTTTTTTCAGTTTTTCTCTCAATGCATTCATTCTTTTATCCTCTCCTGTATTCGTTTCTAGTATAACCGATAATCTATTCTGCGGCACACTATGCCGTTTCTTCTTTCTTTTTTTCCGGCTGTTTGATGGCGTTATATACGTAAGATGACGCGTTGGCGATGTTGAAGGCCGCACCGGCATAGCCCTTGATCGCCAGGTTGAACGCGAACCAGCACATCGAAGAGAACGCGCAGGCCAGACGGATTTGTCTGGTACTTGCTTTCCGGTTCAGGATGAACAGAGACTGGCTGACGTTCGCCAGAATGGCGAGATAACCGATGAAGCCGTTGCTGTTGAACAGACATCCGAAAATGATGGCGGATGAAATAAAGATATAGGATAGGGCTCGGCTGCCGATGTTCCTGATAGACAGAATGTTTCTGATGATGCCAAGGACACCCATGACGATGCCGCTGTACCCTTTCAGCAGCCAGCTGGAAATGGATGTCAGAAACATGCAGACGATCTGAAAAAACAGGATATCCTTCTTGTTCTTTCTGGTAGATGCGACAAAGAGCGCCGTTTCCCCGATGATCGTCAGTATGTTCGCAAGCAGTACTTCGTTCATTGTTTCAGATATTCCCTCACATGCTACAGGCATTCTCGATCCACGTAGATGCCTTCTATACAGATTATACTATGAGAAACCGTATAAAAAGCCTTTATATAGTAGAATAATAGTATGAACAGAACATGCGATCTTCACTGTCATTCCAGCTATTCCGACGGATCTCTGACACCTGCGGAACTGATCAGACTTGCCGAAAAGCAGGGACTTTCAGCGCTGGCTCTTACCGATCACAATACTTCGGCAGGACTGAAGGAATTCATGGAAGCGGGGAAAGACAGCGATGTCATTGCCGTACCGGGATGCGAGTTCTCGACGGAATGGAACGACAAGGAGATCCATGTCGTAGGTCTTTTCTTTCAGGAAAAGTACTGGAACGAAATAGAAGACTTCCTGGAACTGGCGCATATCGCCAAGATCAACTCCAATCTCCAGCTGATCGCCAACCTGAACAAGGCGGGCTATGTGGTTAGCGAGGAAGAAGCGAGTGCTCTGACAAAGGGCGACTTCAACCGTTCGCATATTGCCAGAGTACTGATGAGAAAAGGTTATGTCAAAAGCGTGCAGGAAGCTTTCGAGACGCTGCTGAAGGAAGGCATGGGATTCTACACCCCGGCAAAAAAGATCAGCCCGATGGCTGTCATCCGTTTCATAAAAGTCTTCGGTGCCGCAGCTGTCATCGCCCATCCTTTTCTCAACCTCACCTTAAAGGAACTGAAAGAATTTCTCCCTTTGGCCAAGGAGGCCGGTCTTGATGCGATCGAAACGGTTTATACGGAATTCGATGAAGAAACCACAAAAAACGCGATCGCGCTGGCTGATGAATTCGGATTGAAACAAAGCGGCGGTTCGGATTTCCACGGAGCCGCAAAACCGGACATCTTCCTGGGAATAGGAAGAGGAAATCTACATGTACCATTCGAATTCTATGAAGACCTGCTGAAATGCGCAGACTTCTATGTTTAATCAAACAGGCATCCGGATCCGGATGCTTTTTTTCTTTCAGCCAGTACTGATACTA
>JAFONG010000062.1 GCA_017418585.1 Erysipelotrichaceae bacterium
CAGCATGTCGCCGTTGTCGATCACGATCGTGTTCTCGTCTCTAAGTCTGTTGATCAGATGAGCCGCCTTGGCCAGTCCAATCTTCTCTTCTTTTCCCGTCGCATAGCTGTATGGCGTAATACAGGCATGGACGTCGGATGTCATCAGGATCTGGATCATTCTTCCTCTACTTCTTCAAACACTTCAATCAGTTTCCGCTGATATCTCTTACCGTCGATCTCGGTCAGATCCCTGCCCTTGCAGTTCTGGAAAGAAGTGACGACTTCTTTACCGTCGATCTCGACGAGTCTGGCCTTGAACAGGAAGTCTTTCCAAGCCGCGAATCCGTACCTCGGTTTCGCAAAGGAACGGGCGTGCTTCCAGTATCCGCCGTAGACGTTTCTTCCATCCTTTGTATGAAGCGCCCAGTCGCAGTTCATGATGCCGCAGCCCCAGTGGTCGGAACCTCTGACAACACCTTTCTTGGTATACCAGTAACAGCTTCCGCTGAAAGATTCAAAATCCGGTTTCCGGTTCGGCTTGTCGCATTCCTCATATCTCACAAGCGTGTTTTCGAAGAAGTTTTCAGGACTCGCTTCTCCATCCTGCAGATCCGCATAGTATTTCTGTGCCGACTTGAAGTACTGTCCGCCTTTGCCGAAAATCACTTCTTCCTCGATGTTCTTTTCCTTTATGCGTCTGATGAGTTCTTCCTGATTCATGATTGATACCTGCCTTTGATTTCATTATAAGCTACCTGTGGTAGAATTGAACCATGAGTATTGATCAAAGATTTAACGATGTACTGAATTTCCGCGATCTGGGCGGTCTGAAGAGTAAGGATGGAAGAAAAGTCCGTCACGGCTTCTTTTTCAGAGGAGCGGGGCTGGCCTACTTCAGTGAAGAAGAACTGGAAGAATTCAGAAAACTGAAAGTAAAGACGATCATGGATCTGAGAAGTCTCAGTGAAATAACGACGATTCCCGACCCTGTGATCGAAGGCGCTACCTACATCCAGCACAACGGTCTGATTGTAGAAGGCAGCGAAGACATCGACTGGTCGCCTGCGGGCATGCGCAAGATCGGCGGAGCGGCAGATAAGCAGCTGGAACAGATCAGGGGATACTACAGGACCATCGCCTTAAACAACGAGGCGTACAGGATCATGCTGAAAGAGATCGAGGAAAGACATGTGCCGATCTACTTCCACTGCATGACGGGAAAGGACAGAACGGGTGTCGGAGCGATGATCATCCTGATGGCGCTGGGCGTAAAGGAAGAAGAGATCCGCAGAGATTATCTCTTAAGCAATCTCTATCGCAGTGATGTTCTTAAGCAGAGTCTGGCGGATGTAGAAGATGAAGCGAAGGACCATCCTGAACTCAAAAAGCTGATCACCATTCAGGACGGAGTGCTGGAAGAGACCTTCGATACGGTAATGAACTCGATTCTGGAAAAATACGGAAATACGGATGCGTATCTGGAAAAAGAGTATTGCCTGGATGAAGAAAAGCGCCGGGAAATGAGAGATTTCTATCTGGAATAAAAACCCGGTCGCAGATACAGACAGACAAAGAAAACCGGTACAGGAAAAACACGTGAAAAAAACGTGTTTTTCTTATTGTTTATACTGAAAGAGAATGTGTTTTCGGATATAATAGATATATAAATCATTTAGATTTATAGAAAAAAGGAGAAGAAAATGAAAAAACTATTCAAGATTGTTGTTACTCTGTTAGTTGTTCTTTCCTTAGTTGCCTGCTCAGGTGGCAAATCAGGCGAAGAAGAAACTAGCGGCGAACCTGTCGAAGTCGTATTCTGGCACACACTGACAGACCATGACGAAGAAATGGTTGCAGAGATCGCTGACAAGTTCAATGCATCTCAGAACAAGTGGAAAGTCGTTCAGCAGACTCAGCCTCTGGATGGCTTCGAGGCCAAGGTTTACGAAGCAGTAACCAACGGCACAGGACCTAGCCTTGTCTGGCTGTATCCTGGCACAGCTACGGAATACGTAGACGAGGGCTTCTCTCTTGATTTCGGCCAGTATCTGACTGACGACGAATACAAGAACAGAGTCAGCGAAGGTGTTTATGCGGCTTCTACCGACTATTCCGACGGCAAGCTCCATGCACTGGTTTGCACATTGACCGGTTCTATCATGTTCTACAACAAGGAACTGTTAGAAAAATACAACCTGGAAATCCCTCAGACCTGGGAAGATCTGTACAACGCTTGTAAGACTGTTGTCGACGGCGAAAAGGCCGAAGGCAAAGATATCATCGGTTTCGGTCCTGACTCAAGAGATGTCGTAGGTATCGACGTACTGTACCAGCTCGGTCTGGCTTATATCGATGACAACAACACTGCAAACGACTGGACTGATCCTAAGTTCGTTGAATGGGTCGACTGGTGGAAGCAGGCTGAAGCAGAAGGTTACTTCCTGTTCAAGGATCCGGCTGAGAACTATCACTCAGGTCCGTTCGGCAACCAGATGTATTTCAGCTACATGGGCTCTTCTGCAGGTATGAACTACATCACACCTAACGGATTCACCATCGTAACCGGACCTGTTCCGCAGATCGAAGGCGGAAGAAAGTACAACGAACTGACTGCACGTGCTCTGGTTGGCTTCACAAAGGACGAAGTAACCGATGAGGGTGCTGCTGCATTCGCAAGCTTCTTCACTCAGGCTGAAAACAACCTGCCGTTCTGCCAGAAGTATTCCGCTTCTACTCCGTTCAAGGATGTAGAGACTTCCGATGTCTACAAAGAGTACTTCAACAACAGCGTCGCTCAGCAGGCATTCGCTTCCATGTTAGACTACATGTATGCACGTAAGGCCGTTGTCGGTCAGACAGCATGCAAGGAAGCAATCCAGCAGGGTCTTGAAAAAGCCATCATCAACGGTGAAGATACACTCACTGCTCTTCAGGCTGCTCAGGCTCTTGCCAATTCGGCATTAAGCGAATGATCGTTTAAGGATCTGAAATAAAGGAACACCGCGATCTTTTGCGGTGTTCCTCTTTTTTTGTAGGATGCAGATGTAAGCGATTCATAAGATGGATCCTTTACATGTACATAGTACTGATTCATAGATGATTTTTAAGGAGGATAGGTATGAAAATTCGTCTGGAAAACATCGTCAAACGTTTTGACGATAACACGGCAGTCGATGATTTTTCTGCTGTGATCGAGTCGGGTGAACTCGTAACGCTTTTGGGTCCTTCCGGTTGCGGCAAGAGTACGATGCTGAACATGCTTTCAGGTATTCTTTACCCGACGGAAGGAAAGATTTATTTCGATGATGATGATGTGACATACATGTCGTCGGAGAAACGTGGTGTCGGTCTGGTTTTCCAGAACTATGCGCTTTATCCTCACATGACGGTTCTGGAAAACATCTGTTTCCCTCTGGAAATCAAGAAAGTTCCAAAGAAAGAACGCATCGAAAAGGCCAAGAAGATGGCAGAACTGGTCCATGTCGAAACGATGCTGAACCGTAAGCCTGGACAGCTTTCCGGCGGTCAGCAGCAGCGTGTCGCCATCGCCAGAGCGCTTGTCAAGGAGCCTCGTCTGCTGCTTCTGGATGAACCTTTGTCCAACCTGGACGCAAGACTGCGTATCGAGATGAGGGAAGAGATCAGACGCATTCAGCTGGAAACGGGCGTTACGACGATTTTCGTAACCCACGACCAGGAAGAAGCGATGTCCATTTCCGACCATATCATTCTGATGAAACAGGGTGTCCTGCAGCAGTACGACAAGCCGCAGTATCTCTACGATCAGCCGGCCAACTGCTTCGTCGCCGACTTCCTTGGCAACCCTCCGATCAACAAGGTGGAAGGTGTCGTTAAGGACGGCAAGGTACTGCTTGGAGCCAACGAAGAAGATTCCCAGGTCAAAGTCAAGGATGTTCCGGATGGAACCCCTGTCTATCTGTCTTTCCGTTCCGAGAGCGTCATTCTCGATGACAAGAGCCCGTTAAGAGCCAAAGTCGTACTGACTTCCGTCATGGGCAAGGAGATCATCACATCCTTCATCCTTGCGGGCAAGGAAGTCCGTGGCTATATGAATTCCGATGTCGAACTGCAAAGAGATCAGGAGATCGGTATCCGTTTCAAGAAGACCGGCGTCTTTGTATTCGACCGTGAAAGCGGAGACCGTTACTTATGATCAGAAAACCATTTGCAGAAAGGATCAAGCCGCTTCTCTATCTGCTTCCGTTCATCGTTTCCGTATCGATCTTTACTCTGTATCCGATCGTCAACGTCATCCGTATGTCGTTCCTGGAGGGATACAAGTATCTGACGGGGGCTTATACCGGGGTAGGCTTTGGCAACTACGAGAAAGTTGTCAGTGACCCTTTCTTCCGTCAGGCCATTTCCAATACCTTCAGGTATGTGCTGCTGGTAGTGCCGATCTCCACGGTCATCGCAGTCATACTGGCAAACCTGCTGAACCAGAAGGTACGCTTCCAGGCGTTCTTCCAGACCTGCTACTTCCTGCCGATGGTCACATCGTCACTGGCAGTCGGTCTTTCCTGGAGATTCATGTTCAACGACAAGTTCGGCATCATCAACTATGTCCTGTCCCTGATGGGCATTGAACCGATTCAGTTTTTGGGCAACGCATCAGGCAACTTCGTCGCTCTGGTTATCTTCGGTATCTGGGCGATTCTGCCGAATACCATCATCCTGCTGCTGTCGGGTTTGCAGAACATCGACCCGCTCTACTACACGGCAGCCAAGGTCGATGGTGCCAAGACGCTGAGGATCTTCTTCAGGATCACGGTTCCTCTGCTGGCTCCGACCATCATGCTGGTAATCATCATCAACATGATCTCGACCTTCAAGATGTACCACGAACTATTCCCGCTGTTCAACGGTCCGGGCATTGCCTACAACATGTTTACCGTTGTCTACTATATCTACTACGAATTCCGCGTCATGACGCCGCCAAAATACGGTTACGCTTCGGCGGCAGCCGTCATGCTGCTGGTCATCGTCTTCGTATTTACGATGCTGCAGCGTGCCGTACAGGCGTGGTCAAGAAAGGAGAGAGGCGAAGATGTCAAACAAGCCAAGAAACACAGAGACGCGCTCAGATAAGCATTCAGGCAAAGAACCGGTCTCGGTCGGCAAGATCCTTA
>JAFONG010000063.1 GCA_017418585.1 Erysipelotrichaceae bacterium
ACAGTTCTACGAAGGCTCCGAACTTCTCCAGTCTGACAACGGTAGCGTCATAGATATCGCCGACCTTGGCTTCTCTGGTGATCTCATCGATCATGGCCTTTGCCTTTTCGATCGCCTGCTTGGAAGTGTGGTAGATCACGACCTTGCCGTCGTCATCGATATCGATCTTGACGTCATCGCATTTTTCGATGATATCGTTGATTACCTTGCCGCCTGTACCGATGACTTCTCTGATCTTATCTGTCGGAATCATGAATGTCACCATCTTTGGCGCATATTCGCTGACTTCCTTTCTAGGCTCAGCGATGGCGGTAGCCATGTTGGCGAGGATTTCCATCCTGCCCTTGTGAGCCTGTGCCAGAGCTTCCTTGAAGATCTCTCTGGTAATGCCCTTGCACTTGATATCCATCTGCAAGGCGGTAATGCCGTCCTTTGTTCCAGCGACCTTGAAATCCATGTCGCCGTAGTGGTCTTCCATACCCTGAATATCCGTCAGGATCGAATAGTTCTCGCCTGTGGTAATCAGACCCATTGCCACGCCGGCAACAGGTGCCTTGATCGGAACGCCGGCAGCCATCAAAGACATCGTACCGGCACAGATCGAAGCCTGTGAACTTGATCCGTTGGATTCCAGAACTTCAGCGACCGTTCTGATCGCATACGGGAATTCTTCTTCTGTAGGCAATACCTGCAGCAGCGCTCTTTCACCCAGTGCACCGTGGCCGATCTCTCTTCTGCCAGGGTTGCCCATTCTGCCGACTTCACCGACGCAGTAAGGCGGGAAGTTGTAGTGATGCATGAATCTCTTTTCCTCAACTTCCGTCAGGTCGTCAATGATCTGATTGTCTCCTAAAGGACCCAAAGTGGTAACCGACAGTACCTGTGTCTGACCGCGGGTAAACAAGGCGGAACCGTGAACTCTCGGCAGCAGATCTACCTGAGAATCCAGAGGTCTTATTTCATCCAAAGCTCTGCCGTCCGGTCTGATCTTTTCATCGGAGATCAGTCTTCTGACTTCGTTGGCGATCGTCTGTTCGCAATATTCGCCAACCTGCTTTACCAGCTTGTCGGCTTCCTTTTCGCTCAATGTTTCATCGTTGGCGAAGTGTTCCTTCATCTCGTTGATGATATTGTCCTGAGCGGCATAGGATTCCAGCTTGTCGTGAATGGATACGGCTTCTTCAAGACGCTTCTTGCCGTTTTCATCGACATAGTTTCTGACTCTCTCGTCGATCTCATAAAGAACGACTTCCATCTTTTCCTTGCCTACCTTGGCAATGATCTGCTCTTCCAGAGCGCAGAGTTCCTTAACCTTTTCATGTCCGAACATCAGCGCATCCAGCATCAGATCCTCGTCGACTTCGTGCGCACCTGCTTCAACCATGTTCAAAGCGTCCTTTGTTCCGGCAACCGTCAGATCGATCAAAGATCTGGACAGCTGTTCAACGGATGGATTGACAACGAACTGTCCGTCAACATAGCCGACCTTGACGCCCGCAATAGGACCGTCAAACGGAATATTGGAAATGCACAGCGCCAGTGATGCGCCAAGCATCGCAGCCATTTCCGGTGAACAGTCCGTATCTACGGACAGTACCGTATTGACTACCTGTACTTCATTTCTGAAACCTTCCGCAAACAGCGGACGGATCGGTCTGTCGATCAGTCTTGCAGTCAGCGTAGCGTGCTCGGAAGGTCTTCCTTCTCTTCTCAGGAATCCTCCGGGAATCTTGCCTACTGAATACAGTTTCTCTTCAAATGATACCGTGAGCGGGAAAAAATCCGAATCCTTGGCTACGCTTGAGGCGCAAGCCGTAGACAGTGTCACCGTATCGCCATACCTTACCAGAACAGACCCCCCAGCCTGTTTTGCGACTTCACCGGTCTCGATGCTTAACTTACGACCGTAGAAGTCAAAATCAAATACTTCTTTCATCTTTTCTCTTCTTTCTTTTAGTTAAACGAATACATTCTAACACATAATCTTTTTTTAAACTATGATTTTATTTTTATTTCCATACAGAAAAATAAAAATATATTATAATAAGTACGTGGGATTAACTGAAATCAGCGTTGAAAAGTTCAATAATCTTGCCTATGCGGAACCGGATGGAAACGTGTTCCAGAATTCCTGCTGGGCAGATCATGAAGTGAAAAACGGATACAGACCGGTCTTTTTTGAATATCTGAACGACTACGGAACGACGATGGCTCTGGCCATGTTTCTGCTGAAGAAGAATTCGGTATTCAACAGATTTACCGCCTACTGCCCGAACGGTTATCTCATCAACTGGTATGACGACGAGCTTTTAAGAGCGTTCAATGAAGAACTGATTGTCAGCTTGAAGAAGTACAGGGTCAACCGTATCGTCATAGAACCGCATGTGGCTGTCGAAAAAGCAGGCAGACATGTGAGTGAGGTCCTGGAAAGCATCGGCTATCAGAAGACCAAAGAGATCTTCACCTATGAGATCGATGTGAACGGATTTGAAAGAAATCTCTCCGACAGCAACATCATCCTGAAAGTCAGAAGGACCGAAGGAGACATCTCTGAATACAGAGACTTCTTCAAGAACAACAGAAACAGCGAATATCTGGAACTCTACGATTCTCTCAAACCGTATACGGCTTTCTATACCGTCAGTCTGGATTCCTACAAGAGCAAGCGTGCCGCAAACGAAAACATCCAGGAATGCAAGATTTATATCGACGAACACAAGGACGACTACAAGTTCGAACAGAAGATCGCCGGCAAGGAACAGGAGATCAAGAGGATCAATCAGATCGTGGCAGGTATTGAAAGATATGAAAAATCGCACGGAACAGATCCGCTGATCTACGGAATGGGCGTAACGGAATATTCCGGCAAGATAGGCAGACTTTTCACGATTTCTCTGGATCCGCAGAACTTTTTCAATGCCGAAGCGGAGCTGATTAATAAAATTGTTGAAGACGCGCACGAAAAAGGTTGTATAATAGTGGATGGTTCACAGGAATTTTCCAATGCCAGAAAAACGGAACTGATTGGAGAATATACCTTGAATTTCTGATGCCAACTTAGCTCATCAGGTAGAGCAACGCACTCGTAACGCGTAGGTGGTAGGTTCAAGTCCTATAGTTGGCACCATTGAATATTAAAAGCATCCCTCTCCGGGATGCTTTTTTATTTCTCTTTCTTATCTCTTCGATACAGCAGGACGCAGGGAATGAAGACCAGTCCCATGACGATCATCAGGATTCCCATGTTCTGCATCATCAGGCTTTTTCCTTTGAAATACAGGGTCAGAACTCCCGCCAGGATCTCCAGCACTCCAACAAAGGATAAAAGCCCTCTGGTTGAAAAAACAATGCCGAAGAAGGCACAGATGATGTTGATGCCCGGAATGATATAGATGGACAGACGAAGAAGCGTAGCCGTAAAGTCCGTACCCGGCAGTATCTTCATGATCATCGCATCATGTTCAAAATGATATGCCACAGTAAAGTACATGACAACCGCAATAATCAGTTCAACAATGGTGATGAATTTGGCGATCTTTTTCATCATAAGTACATTTTAATAGAAAATCTTCTTCAAATAAAGGCCGTTTGGATCGGCATTGTATCTTCTGGTATTTTTCTGCGGATGTTCCAGCATGTCTCTGATATCATCCAGAGTTTTCAGCCCCCTGCCCAGATCGATCAGTGTTCCTACCATGATCCTGACCATGTTTCTGTAAAAACCGTCGCTCGATACCGTTATGATCAGCATGTCTTTTTTTCTGCTGATACGGAATTCCGTAATGTTTCTTGTCTGATCGGGATATTCTTTCAGACTGTTCGTATTGAACGATGAGAAATCGTGTTCTCCCAGCAGAAGCGCAGCGCCCTGCTTCATCAGGTCGATATCCAGATCATAGAAGCACTGATAGGCATATCCGTTGAGAAATACGTCGTATTCCCCGATGTTGATCAGGTACTCATAGGTCTTTTTCTTTACCGAGTAACGGGCATGGAAGCGATCCGATACCTTTTCTACCTTTAATACATGAATGTCTTTCGGCAATAAAGAATTGATCGAAAACTTCAGTTTTCCCGGTTCTTTCTGCTTGTCTGTATCAAAATGGAATACCTGTCCACTGGCATGTACTCCGGCATCCGTTCTGGAAGACATGACAATACGGATCTTCTCGGAAAAGATCTGATACAGCGCTTTTTCTATGACATCCTGTATCGCCACGGCATTTATCTGCGACTGAAAGCCGGCATAATGACTGCCGTCGTAGGCAACCGTAACCTTATATCTCATAAGTAGATCCTGGAAAGAATGCTGCCCGCAAGAACAGCGGCACAGATCAGGATAAACAGATAATCCGTAAAGCGGAACTTTAGAATATGATATCTGGTTCTGTCTGCACCAGGAACATAGCCTCTGGCTTCCATCGCGTCGGCAAGTTCATAGGCTCTCTCAAATGCGACAGAAAACAGCGGCACGATCAAGGAAAGGATCGAAGTGACTTTCTGGGACAGTGAACCGTTTTCGAAGTCGACACCGCGGGATTTCTGGGCATTCATGATCCTGATCGTTTCTTCGATGATCGTCGGAATGAAACGCAGGGCAATGGATACCATCATGGCGATCTCATGAGTCGGGAAACGGAATGCTTCCAGAGGTTTCAGGATCCATTCGATGCCTAAAGTAAGATCCAGCGGTTTTGTCGTGGCCGTCAGAAGTGTCGTAATCGAGATCATCAGCAGCAGTCTGGCTACCACAAACAGCGTATTGAATACCGCATCATGGTAAACAGGGATCGATCCGATCGTGAACAGAACATCCCCCGTTCTTAGTGTCAGCACATTGATTACCAGCAGGAAGATCATCATCATGATCATCGGCTTAAAGGACTGGGCGATCATCTTGATGCCTATCCTGGCCAGAAGCAAGGCAATCGCCTCAATGACGGCAATCACCAGAAAAGCCCACCAGCTCTTCGGAATAAAGACGGCGGCGATCATCAGGAAAAGACCGATCAGTTTGGCACGCGGATCCAGTCTGTGCATGAAGGAATCGATAGGAATGTATTTACCGAAAACCATGTTGTTCATTTTCTCACCTGCCCGGCGATTTCTTCACTCAAAAGATCCAGAGTACGCGCCTTCCTGGAAAGTCTGAATCCTTTTTCCGTCAGTCTGTTTCTGAACGTTACGATCTGCGGTTCCAGCAGATCGAATTCTTTCAGCTTCTTTGGATCATTGAACAGATCCAGCGTATCTCCGACATAGACGATCTTCCCGTGCGACAGGACGACCGTTTCGTCGCAGACGTTATAAACCATCTCATTGTCATGAGAAACGATGATGATCGTCTTGTTCATCTTCCTGTTCAAAGAGACGAACAGATCAGTCATCTCCTTGGCCCCTTTCGGATCCAGACCGGCTGTCGGTTCATCCAGAACGATGATTTTCGGATCGCAGGCTATGATGCCGGCAATCGCCACTCTTCTTTTCTGCCCTCCGGATAATTCCAGAGGCGAAGACTGATATGCGTTTTCCGATATTCCTACCAGTTTTAAGGCTTCTTTGGCTCTCTCTTCGGCCTCTTTCGCCGAATAACCGAAATTCAAAGGTCCGAACGCCACATCCTTCAGTACCGTTTCCTCAAACAGCTGATATTCCGAGAACTGGAAAACAAGACCGACATCTTTTCTTAACGGTTTCAGAAATCTGATCTTCTGATTGGCGACCAGATTGTAATCCAGGATCTCCAGGCTTCCTTCACTAGGCAGAAGCAGGGCGTTGAGATGTTCGACCAGTGTGGATTTGCCTGAACCGGTCTCGCCGATGATGGCGGTAATGATGCCTTCCTTCAGTTCCAGATTGATGTCATCCAGAGCCTTATGCGCATAAGGCATGTCCTTGTCGTAGATATAACTCAGTGATTTGAACGATATCGCCATAATTCTTCAGCCATCCCTTCCAAATCTCTTGCCTTAAGCTTTATTTTCTTCTTCATGAACGTTTCTCTGATCTGTTCAATGAACGGAACATCCAGGTCGATCTTCCTTAGCAGATCCGCCTTTGCGAAAACCTTCTCAGGCCTGTCATGCATGAACAGTTTTCCTTTATTCAGCACCACGCAGTCGTCCGACTGCAGGACTTCTTCTATGTCATGGGTGATCGAAATGACGGTGATGTCATCTCCACCCGCCAGATCGTACATCAGTTTCTTGATTTCTTTTTTTCCTTTCGGGTCCAGCATCGATGTTGCTTCATCAAAGATGATGATCTCCGGCTTCATTGCCAGAATACCCGCGATCGCGACTCTCTGTTTCTGACCGCCTGAAAGATTCTGCGGTTCATAATCCAGAAAACTGCTCAATCCTACCTTCTGCGCATATTCGTCGATGATCGCTTCCATGTCGGCGGATGCTATGCGTCTGTTTTCCAGGCCGAAAGCGATATCGTCTCTGACTGTTGATCCGATAAACTGATTATCCGGGTTCTGGAAGACAATGCCCAGTCTTTCTCTGATCTTAGGCATGTTTTCTTCAGATACAGGAAGAGAATCGATATGGATGGAACCTTCCTGAACCGGAAGCAGACCGGCCATCAGCTTGGCCAGTGTGGACTTTCCGGAACCGTTATGACCGATGATCGTCGTATAGCTGCCTTTCTCAATCGAAAAGCTGATGCCGTCTACGGCCTTCTGTTCTCCATTGTAGGAATATCCTACGTCTTTTAATTCAATCAGACTCATACTACTTGATTATACTCTATCTTTCATAAAAAACACCGCTAAAGCAGCGTTGTTTTCTTCTTAAGAGCTTCATAGGCTTCTCTTAGATCGTCAATATCCTTGACCGTCATTTCCATCGGACACATGCCGTCTCCCCTGCGGTTGACGATATAATCGGTCAGCTCATCGAAGCTGTACTCCACGTCATATTTATCAAAGATGTCCTTTCCGGCCTGTGATAGAACGACCGCATGAACCTTCTTAACACCCGATAAGCTCAGAAGCATCGCACTGGCTTTTCCGATGATCTTATCGGCTACCTCCAGGCCCTTGAAATAGTCTTCCTTTTCATTGATCCTGTCGATGACCGGACGTATTCCGCTGTCATAAGAAAAGTAGCCGTTAGAAGCAACGATCGAATAGTTTTTTTCCAGTAATGTATCTCTTAATTCCATTATTGATTATTATATAACACTTTTTTTGAGTATAATAAATAATAGAAAAAGGAGAATTCATTTATGCCATTAGTTACATCAAAAGAAATGTTTAAGAAAGCGTACGAAGGCGGCTATGCCATCGGTGCTTTCAATGTCAACAACATGGAAATCATTCAGGGTATTACGGAAGCGGCAAAAGAATGCAATGCCCCTGTCATTTTACAGGTTTCCAAAGGCGCAAGAGCTTATGCCAACAGAACCTATCTGGTAAAGCTGGTAGAAGCTGCCGTCATTGAAACAGGACTTCCGATCGTTCTGCATCTGGATCATGGCGATTCCTTTGAAACCTGCAAGTCATGCATCGACGACGGTTTCACTTCCGTCATGATCGACGCTTCTTCAAAACCATTCGAAGAGAATATCGCCATCACCAAGCAGGTCGTTGAATATGCCCATGCCCACGGCGTTGTCGTTGAAGCAGAACTCGGTACGCTCGCAGGCGTTGAAGACGACGTCAAGGTTGCTGCCGAAGATTCATCCTACACAAAACCGGAAGACGTTGAAGAATTCGTCAAGAGAACAGGCTGCGATTCACTGGCTATCGCCATCGGTACTTCCCATGGCGCATACAAGTTCAAACCTGAGCAGTGCACCAGAAATGAAGAAGGCATTCTGGTACCGCCTCCTCTAAGATTCGACATTCTCGAAGAAGTACAGAGAAGACTCGCTGGCTTCCCGATCGTTCTGCACGGTTCATCTTCCGTTCCGCAGGAATATGTCAAGATGATCAACGAGAACGGCGGCAACATGCCTGATGCCGTAGGCGTTCCTGAAGATCAGCTCAGAGAAGCTTCCAAGCTTGCCGTCTGCAAGATCAACATCGACTCCGACCTGCGTCTGGTCATGACCGGTACGATCCGTAAATTCTTCAACGAACATCCTGAAAAGTTCGACCCAAGAGAATACCTCAAGCCGGCTAGAGCCAATATCAAGGAAATGGTAAAACATAAGATCATCGATGTACTAGGCTGCGATAACAAGATCTAAATCATAAAAAGAAAAACGGTGTATCAATTCGATACACCGTCTTTTTTGATTCTCTTGAAGAGTCTTGCGCTGTGGAATGTCATATCCGTTTCATCGATATAGAAATGCAGGATGGCCTTCCAGTTCTTGGTTGCCGTACTTAGGGTGATGTATGCATCGTCAATATGATCTTCTGCATAGCTGAACAGCTCTTTTCCTATGCCTTGATTCCGGTATTCTTTCCGTACATAGATCTCCATGATTTCGAAGCATTTCGTTCCGTTCGGAATTATCGAAGTCTGGTTTTTGGATTCTTCGCTGTGACCAAACAGATAAGCGACGATTCTTCCATCCTCTTGGGCGAGAAAGATCCTGTTCCCCCTGATGTCTTCTTCCTGATTGGAACGGTAGCCGTAACAGCTGCCTTCTTTCTCCCACTCGACGGAAAGATCTATCAGTTCCTTCAGAATCTCTTCATTCAGTTCTGCTTCCGATATCTTCATTTCTTTTCATCGATCAGGCAGACCGCCTCCGCCATTGCACCTTCTCCCTTTCCGATAAATCCAAGACCTTCTCCACAGGTCGCCTTGACGTTGATCCGGTCAATATCGCAATGCAGGTGTTTCGCTATGTTGCTTCTCATTTCATCGATGTAAGGGGCCATTTTAGGCTTCTCAATGACGATCAGAGAATCGATGTTGACTACCTCGTATCCATGTTCAAGAAGCATCTCGTAGGTCGCATCCAGCAGTTTCAGGGAAGAAATGCCTTCGTATTTCGGATCCTTATCCGAGAAATGCGTACCGATGTCCTTAAGTCCCATCGCACCGATCAGGGATTCAATGACGGCATGCAGCAGAACATCCGCATCCGAATGGCCTAAAAGACCCTTTTCATACGGGATCTTCACACCTCCGATCACCAGATCTCTTCCTTCTGAGAATCTGTGAATATCCTTGGACTGACCTATTCTCATATGAGTTCCACCTCCCTGATATCATCCACTACTTTATCGTAGTTTTCCAGCAGGACATCCTTGGCCTGATGGCCTTTCGCCACCAGTACGCAGTCTATCCCCATGGCTCTGGCCGTATCCAGATCGTGCAGGGAATCGCCGATCATCATACAGTCGTTCGGATCCTTGTCCTTGATCCAGTTCCTGGCTACATCGATCTTGGAATAGGCGTAAATGTCGCCTAAACCCAGCACTTCATCGAAGTATTCCTCGATTTCCAGTTCCTGCAGCTGTTTCTTCAGCTCTACGAGGCTTGAAGCGCTCAGAAGAATATTCCTGTTTCCCTTTGCACGATTCTTTTCCAGAACCTCTATGACACCGTCATAGACCCTGTATTCATCTCTTAAAGCCCGATACCAGCTGAACCAGTATGCTCCGACTTCTTCATAGGAATTCTTGTTCCAGTCAAAACCGACCATCTCATAGTAGTTTTTTACCGGAAAAGTAAAGATATGCAGATATTCGTCCATGGTTAAAGGCCCGCGGTCCAGACCGAAATGCTCGATCGTATGATTCTCGGCCTTGAGACATACCTCTATGTCGTCAAGAACCGTACCGTTAAAATCGAAAACGACATACTTCATACGTTCATTATACAAAAAAAGACTCCTAAG
>JAFONG010000064.1 GCA_017418585.1 Erysipelotrichaceae bacterium
CGAAGGCGGCCAGATGCCTCTGTACAGAAGACTTCCTAAGAGAGGCTTCAAATGCTACAACAGCAAAGATATCGTTGCGATCGACATCACAAGACTTGAGAAGTTCGAAGATGGCGCAACTGTTGATGTACAGGCACTTAAAGAGATCGGGATCATCAAAGAGTCCAGAGACGGTGTGAAGATCATCGGATGCGGTGACCTTTCCAAGAAGCTCAACGTTAAGGTTGACGCTTACAGTGCCTCTGCCAAGGCTAAGATCGAAGCCGCAGGCGGTACAGCTGAAGTCGCTGAATAATTTCGGGAAACTCGCCGTCTTTTCCACTGTACTAAAACGGAGGGGAAGACGGCTCAGCCCGTTATACTAAAGAGGTCTGTTTATGTTAGAGTCTGTAAAAAATGCTTTTAAAATGAAAGAGATCCGCCAGAAACTGCTCTATACTCTGGCTATGATGGTTGTGATCCGTATCGGTTCACAGCTTCCTGCGCCCGGTATCGACAGAACCTATTTCAGTAACTGGTTCGCGGCGCAGACAGGTGACACATTCAGTTTCGTGGATGCGTTTACAGGCGGTTCTTTCTTAAACATGTCCGTACTGGCGCTGAACATTACACCCTACATTACTTCTTCCATCATCATCCAGCTCCTTACGATCGCAATTCCGAAACTTGAGGAAATGCAGAAGGAAGGAGAAGAGGGAAGAAAGCTCCTTGTATCCATTACCCGCTATGTCACAGTTGCCCTTGCACTTATGGAATCGGCAGCAATGGCTATCGGATTTGGAAGACAGGGCCTGCTTGAGAACTACAACGCCATCAATATCATCATGGTGATCTGCACCCTGACGGCAGGCAGTGCATTCCTCATGTGGGTCGGTGAACAGATCACCGAAAAGGGTGTCGGAAACGGTATTTCGATCGTACTTGCGATCAATATCATCTCCAGGATGCCTCAGGACATCGCATCTTTATTCTCTCAGTTCGTGATCGGAAAGACCATTGCGATCGGCGCGGTCGCTGCAGTGATCATCATTGCTATCATCGTGCTTATGGTTGTTATGGTAATCATCCTTAACGATGCCGAGAGAAGGATTCCGGTACAGTACGCCCAGAAGATCCAGGGACGAAGACTTGTCGGAGGCGCTAACTCCGTGATACCGCTAAAGGTTAACACGGCTGGCGTTATGCCCATCATCTTCGCTTCCTCCCTTATGGAGTTCCCTGTGATCATCTCCACACTGGCCGGTTACAAAGGAACAGGAATCTGGTCGGAGGTTCTCCGCTATCTTTCCTCGTCCTACTGGTGCAATCCCGGACAGATCAAATACACATTGGGATTGGTCGTATATGTTGCTCTGCTTATTTTCTTCGCATACTTCTATACGTCGATCACTTTCAATCCGCTGGAGATTGCTGATAATCTGAAAAAGCGCGGCGGCTTCATTCCGGGTATTCGTCCCGGCAAGCCTACGAGCGATTATCTGAACAGGATCCTCAACTACATCATTTTCATCGGCGCGGTCGGCCTTACGATCGTCGGTATTCTTCCGTTCTTCTTCAGAGGCGTGTTCAACGCTTCCGTATCTTTCGGAGGAACGAGCCTGATCATCGTGGTCAGCGTTGTGCTCGAGACGATCAAACAGGTTGAGTCTATGATGATGGTCAGAAACTATAAAGGATTCCTGAACGATTGATTAAAGTAAATGGTC
>JAFONG010000065.1 GCA_017418585.1 Erysipelotrichaceae bacterium
GATTTCGCCCCCTCTTAGTTTCAGCACATCTTCGATCTTCAACTTGAAGACGTCCTTGTAAAGTACGCTGTGGGTACGGTAATCCTTGATCACGTTTTCTTCGTCGTCGTAGTAGATGATCGGATTCTGACGGCGGTTGGCTATTTCAAACAGCAGCAAAGACAGATATCTGGCTGCACCGACATCGATGACGGAATCCGGATTGCGGTCCAGGATCTCGTTGAGCTGTTTCTCGTCGTCGTTCAGCTGCAAAAAATGAATCTGCGTATCTGTCAGATATTTGTAGATGACTTTTTCTATGTTGGCGAAAGTGTTTCTGGAAACCTCGTGATGGTATACGAAAAAGATTTCTTCAGCATTCAGAGTCAATGCGCTGATGACGTTGTTTAACGGTTCCTGATCATCATATACTGTCAGCAGTTTACTCATCGTTGATCTTCCTTCTGTTGTCCAGGGCTTTTATCAGCGTCAGTTCATCGGCATAATCCAGAGAAGCACCCATTGGCAGTCCGTGTGCCAGTCTGGTGACAAGGACACCTTTGTCCTTCAGGATCTTATCCAGGTAGAGTGCCGTCATTTCTCCGTCCATGGTTGGAGAGGTGGCGATGATAACTTCTTTTGTTTCCTGGGTAATTCTTTTCAGCAGTCCATCTATTCCAATATCCTCCGGATAGATTCCCTTCGAGGAGGAAATCAGTCCGTTCAGTACGTGGTAGAGTCCTTTATAGGAACCTGTCTTTTCGATCGCAACCACATCCTGCGGATAGGCCACAACCATGATCGTCTTTCCGCTGCGGGTCTTGTCCTTGCAGAAAAGACACTCGTCTTCATCCGAAAGAAAACCGCAGGTCCTGCATCTTCTGATATGCCGGATACCCTGCAGCGATTCAATCATTTCATCAATGTTCTCGACGTTCCTGTCAAGCAGACTAAAAGCGTAACGCTGTGCCGTCTTGTTGCCTACACCCGGCAGCGTTTCAAGTGCTGCAATCAGTTTTTCGAAATTCTTGGGATACATTTTACTTTATCGGCAGTCCCATTGCGGAAGCCATGGAACCGAGTCGGTTCTTCTTGTAGTCGTCGGCTTTTTCTATCGCATCATTCACGGCGATCATGACCAGATCCTGTATCATCTCCTGATCTTCCGGATTAAGGATGGACGGGTCGATCCATATGGAAAGGATCTTGTCCTCTCCGCTGACTGTAACCTTTACCAGTCCGTTTGAAGCGCTTCCCTCAAACTCCATGGCATCGATCTGTTTTCCGACCTCTTCCATCTGTTTCTGCATCGCCTGTGCCTGCTGCATCAGTTTATTGATATCCATATCATTCCTCTACTTTCACCCGGTCACCGAACAGATCTCTCAATCTGTCTTCCTGGGTCTTGTTTGTGGCCGTTGCCTTGCTTGCGTATTTTTCGATGTATATCGGTTTGTTTCTTCTGTCTTCCGGCGTATCCTTATACAGCTTGATCAGCTGTTTCTTTCTTGCTTCATCGATTCCGTAAACCATCTTGTCGATGCCGAACTCTTCGTTCAGGAAACGGTACAGTTCTTCATTGGTGGAACGGGTATTGATGCTGTCGGCCTGAGCCTTGTTTCCGCAGACGATGATCGCATCCTTGTTTGAAGCGAACAGCTCGGTACCGATGAGGAGCTGATAGAACTTGCGTTTATCTGATTCGTATCGGTAAAGATCAAGCTTGTTGTAGATGATCTGATCGTTGATCTTCAGATCTCTGTTGGCGTCCAGCAGGATCGAGAGCAGGAAATCGGTGTTGTATTCTATGACCGGTTCGACTTCTTCAACCGGTTCTTCAACAAGATTCTCCGCTTCAGGTTCCGGTTCGGTTTCCATATCAGCGGTATTCTTTGTTTCCGTTTCTTTTACCGGTTCCTTTGCGGTTTCTTTTTTCGGCTGATTTTTTTCTGCTATTACGCCGTTGCGTCCGGCCATCTTGATCAGACAAAGCTCCAGATAAACCAGGAAATTCTGATTCTGTTTTTCCTTGGAAATCGTTTCTTCCAGGTCCCTTGCATCCTTCAGCAGATCTTCGGTCGTTGTGAGATTCAGGATCTCCTGTGCTTCCGCGGCGGTAAGCCGGTTCAGCAGGCTGTCTTTACCCTGATCGGAATAGATCAGCGCATCCTTGACGATTTCTAAAAGATCGACCGCCAGACGTTTGGTATCCATTCCCTGCGTGTACATGTTTCTGAGTCTGGAGATGACTTCGCTTACCTGATTGTTGTGAATGTCGGTGAAAAGGCTGACCTCTTCTTTTACCGAAGTCAGACCGAAGATGTGCTCTACGTCTTCCAGAGTCAGCTCGTCGGGATTATAGGCAAGGCACTGTTCCAGCAGAGACAAGGCGTCACGCATTCCCCCTTCCGCCATTCTGGCCAGTTCTTCAACGGCTTTCTCTTCATAAGAGATCCCTTCTTTTTCAAGTATCTCCATGGTTTTCTTCTTGATCTCAAAACTGCTGATTTTAGAGAAGTTATAGCGCTGGCATCTGGAAAGCACGGTCGGAATGACCTTTTGCGGATCGGTAGTCGCAAAGATAAAGATCACATGTGCCGGCGGTTCTTCCAGAGTCTTCAATAGCGCATTAAAAGCCGGCGTTGACAGCATGTGAACTTCATCGATGATGTATACTTTATATTTTCCTAACAGCGGCGCGTACGGCACCTGTTCAATGATTTCTCTGATGTCGTCGATACCGTTGTTGCTGGCGGCATCGAGTTCGATGATATCGGGATGACTGCCTTGCAGATAAGCCAGACAGTTCTTGCAGGTATCGCAGGATTCTTCTTCGAAGTTTTCACAGTTGATCGCTTTCGCAAAGAGCTTGGCTACCGATGTCTTGCCGGTGCCCCTAGGTCCGGCGAAAAGGTACGCATGGGCGATCCTGTTCTTTTTGATGGCATTTAAAAGCGTCTTTACGATGTACTTCTGTCCGACAACTTCAGAGAATTTTGCCGGTCTGTATGTTCTGTATAATACCTGATATCCCATAACAATATTATACCGCATATCACGGTTGATTTGCGTTTAAAAAACATTTCCCGGGGATTATCAGCGTTTGTTTTTAAAGAATTTTTTCAAAAGCTCGGAGCAATCTTTTTCCATGACTCCTCCCTGGATCTGCGGATAGTGATTCAGCAGTCTGACGTCCTGCAGTCTGATGTTGGAAACAAGAGCTCCGCCTTTTGGATCCTCGCACCCGTAGACGATCCTGTCGATGCGGGAGTTGATCAGCGCGCCCGTGCACATCATGCACGGTTCAAGTGTCACGTAGATCTCACAGCCTTTCAGGTTCCAGTTGTTCAGCTTTCCGGTTGCTTTCCGGATACATTCGATCTCGGCATGA
>JAFONG010000066.1 GCA_017418585.1 Erysipelotrichaceae bacterium
AAGATACGGTTTTTCTTTTACAGTTTCTTGATAGCCTCGAATGTCTCGTCCGAAATGACGTGTTCGATGCGGCAGGCGTCTTCTTCCGCCGTTTCCGGAGATACGCCGATACGGACAAAGAAATCGGTCAGCTGACGGTGTTTCTCATAGATCCCTTCGGCGATCCTGAGTCCTTTCTCCGTCAGGCTGATATTTCCGTTCACGTCAATACTGACATAACCTTCGTGACTCAGGTTCTTCATTGCCCGGGATACGGAAGGCTTGGAAAAGTTCATGTACCTGCTGATATCGATAGCCCGGACGTTTTTATTCTTTAATGAAAGAATATGGATGGTTTCCATATACATTTCGGCGGATTCCTGAATTGTCATAAGTAATACCTCTGTCTATATTATAATCCAAATGCACAAACGCAAGAGATAAATAAGTTCTTGACATGTTAGCAATTGCTAACTAAAATGATAATGAGTTAGTTGATGCTAACCAGGAGGCTTTGTTATGTTGCCACTTACTTATGCGAATGTGAATGAAATGAATGTGATCAGAAAAGTCGGAGGGAATCCGGAAATCAAGAAGCATCTTGAAGACATGGGTTTTGTAACCGGCGCTGTAGTTACTGTTGTTTCGGCAATCAGCGGCAATCTGATCGTCAATGTCAAAGACAGCAAGGTGGCTCTGGACAAACAGCTTGCCGGGAAGATCATGATTTAGGAGGCTGAGAATGAAGACATTAAGAGATGTAGCGATCGGGGATACCTGTGTTGTGAAAAAACTCCACGGAGAAGGTGCGGTAAAGCGCAGGATCATGGATATGGGCGTTACCAAGAACGTCGAAGTGTATGTACGTAAGGTTGCTCCTTTAGGAGATCCGATCGAAGTAACGGTCAGAGGATATGAACTTTCGATCCGTAAGGCCGATGCGGAAATGGTAGAAGTCGTGGAAGAAAAAGAGGGATAGAAAATGAGTATAAGAATAGCTTTAGCCGGCAATCCGAACAGCGGCAAGACGACGCTGTTTAACGCTTTGACCGGTTCGAACCAGTTTGTCGGAAACTGGCCGGGTGTTACTGTTGAGAAGAAAGAAGGAAAGCTGAAAGGATACGAGGATGTCATCGTTACCGACCTTCCGGGTATTTATTCGCTTTCTCCTTATACGCTGGAAGAAGTCGTTGCCAGAGAGTATCTGATTACGGAAAGACCGGATGCGATCTTGAACATCGTTGACGGTACGAACCTGGAAAGAAACCTCTATCTGACGACTCAGTTGACTGAACTTGGCATTCCGGTCGTCGTCGCCATCAACATGCTTGATCTGCTGGAAAAGAACGACATCAGGATCGATCTGGACATGCTGTCGAAAGAAATGGGTGTTCCGTTTGTTTCCATTTCCGCTTTGAAGGGAAGCAATGTGGATAAAGCTGCAGCGGCAGCCGTAGAGGCAGCCAGAAACGGCAAGACCATCCCGATGCATACCTTCTCCGGTTCTGTCGAGCACGCTCTGGCGCACATTGAAGAAGCCTGTGTACACGGTCTTCCTGAAGAGCAGCAGAGGTGGTACTCCATCAAACTGTTTGAAAGAGATCCGAAGGTCCTTGAAGATCTTAAGATAAGCAATGATACTCTGGCTCACATCGAGAAGGATATCAAGGCTGTTGAAGAAGAAATGGATGATGATGCCGAAAGCATTATCACAAACGAAAGATATGTCTATATCGGTAACCTGTTAAAGGGAATCTACAAGAAGAAGAATGCCGGAGATCTCTCCGTATCCGACAGGATCGACAAGATCGTAACAAGCCGTATTCTGGGTCTGCCGATCTTCGGTCTGATCATGTTCGGTGTCTACTGGCTGGCAATGGGTCCGTTTGGAACCTTCCTGACAGACTGGACAAACGATGCATTTGCCGGAGAATTCATGGAAGGCGGAGCAGCGGCTCTGCTGGAAGGCTGGGGCGTAGCTCCTTGGCTGGTATCTCTGGTTGCCGACGGCATCGTTCACGGTGTCGGAGCCGTTCTGGGCTTTGTACCGCAGATGATCGTTCTCTTCCTGATGCTGTGCATTCTGGAAGATGTCGGATACATGGCGCGTGTCGCCTTTGTCATGGACCGTATTTTCCGTAAATTCGGACTATCCGGTAAATCCTTTATTCCTATGCTGATCGGATCGGGCTGCGGCGTTCCTGGTGTCATGGCTACCAGAACGATTGAAAATGAACGTGACCGCCGTATGACGATCATGACGACCTGTTTCATTCCTTGCGGAGCGAAACTGCCGATCATCGCTTTGATTGCCGGTGCTGTCTTCAACAAGGCCTGGTGGGTATCACCTTGCGCCTACTTCATCGGCGTGGCTGCCATCGTCATTTCCGGTATCATGCTGAAGAAAACGAAGATGTTTGCGGGAGATCCTGCTCCGTTTGTCATGGAACTCCCTGCCTACCATGTTCCTTCATTGACCAATGTATTAAGAGGAACCTGGGAAAGAGGCTGGAGCTTCATCAAGCGTGCCGGTACGGTTATCGTATTGTCTTCTGTTGTCATCTGGATCTTGAATTCGCTGTCGTTTGAAGGCGGATTCCACTATCTGGGTGAAGACGGGGAAGGTGCTTCGATACTGGAAAACATCGGTTCGCTGTTTGCCTGGATCTTTGCGCCGCTTGGTTTCGGTACATGGCAGGCAACGGTAGCTACTGTGCTGGGTCTGGTTGCCAAGGAAGATGTTGTCGGAACGATCGGTACGCTGATCGCCATGGAAGATCTGCCTGATCTGGTAGAAGAAGGAGAAGAGATCATGGGTGTTCTGGATGTCTTCTTCAAGGGTTCATCCGTGGCCGCATTCTCATTCATGGTATTCAACCTCCTATGCGCGCCGTGTTTCGCGGCAATGGGTGCAATCAAGCGTGAGATGAACAACGCCAAATGGACAGCCTTTGCGATCGGCTACATGTGCGTATTTGCCTATGCGGTAGCATTGTGCATCTATCAGATCGGTTCAGCAATCAACGGTCAGGTCAATGTTCTGGGTCTGGCTGCAGCGGCTGCGATCATCTGCTTCGTCGGATACATGCTGTTCTTCAAGAAGTATGAAGAAGCAGAAATGCTGACGCAGAAAGTCAAAGTCAAATAGTCAGGATGGAAGTATCTATGATAAACTTTGCGGATATCATAGTTCTGGCCTTGGTTGTTGCCTTGCTGTGCGTATGCGTCAGGAACGTCTTTCCCGGAAAGAAAACGGGGTGTTCCTCGTGCTGCGGAAACTGCGCTTCCTGCAGCATGTGCATGCATATGTCTGAATTAAGAAAAATGAAATAGAAGGGCATTCGCTGCCCTTCTTTTTTTATGAAAGGAAAGATTTACGTTTTTTAACTATACGGGTACCCTTTCTATGTTATTATGGTTTTAATGGAACGGAGTATATGGTAGATAGTATATGAAATTAACGGCAAATCAGATCAGATATCTTCTAGTCATCAAACAGCTGAATGAAGAAAAACACATTGTGAAAAGCGTGGATATCGCGAATATTTTCGGCTACAGCAGAGCCAGTGTCCACAAGATGCTGGTATGTCTGAGAAGGCTGGGATGTGTGGAAAAGGGGAGGCACTGTTCCGTCAATCTGACCCTAAATGGAGCGAAGATGGCGAAGTGCTGTCAGAAGGATTACGATCAGCTTACGGAAGTGCTGAAACCGCTGGTCAAGATCGATGAATCCTATTCTCTTGCCATCTGCAATCTGATTGAAAAGATGTAACAGAAAGACCCTTTGAGAAAGGGTCTTTTGTTTTGTCTGAAATGAAAATATGGTTTAATAGAATTAAAGAAACAGAAACACAATCAGAGGTAAACACAATGAAAAAAGGAAAATCTTTTATTCTATTTCTTGTTCTGCTGCTGGCTGCTAGCGGATGTATGTTTGCTGCCGACAGGATACAGAAAGATAACGGGAAGATAGAAGTTTCCGAAGGACAGATCCCTTATGGGAACGATTATCTGACCTACAAGCTCTATGTTCCAAAGGACGCTTCCGCCACAAACAAGGTCCCTGCGGTTCTATTGCTGCACGGCTATCAGAACGACCACGAGACCTGCGCCGCCTATGCGATCGAACTGGCGAGAAGAGGAGCTGCCGTCTTATGTCTTGACGAGTATGGACATGGCGCATCGACTGCCGGTCTGATCGAAAGAGGATATGTCAATCACAAGGTATCGGTCAACTACGGCAATGATTCCGAAAAGGACGGAACCTATTCGCCGATCAAGGGAAGTCTGCGTTACCGCCTGCTGATGAACTTCTCCAATCTTTCGTTCTTTAACGATCATTATTCCAAGGACAGCGACGGAAACAGCATCACTGACTCCTCCTGCGGCGGATCGCTGGCCTATGAGTATCTATCAAAACTTCCGTATGTAGACAGCAAAAGAATGGCTGTCAGCGGACACTCCATGGGAACCTGGTCCAGCTGGAGCGTTGCCGCCGATTATGCCGGAAAGGATATTGCACCGAAAGCCATCGTACTGCAGTGCGGCGAGCTGTTCAGGGATTCCGTATACGATACAGGAAAGATTTCTTTCAACAACGTTCTTCTGCTGCAGGCCAAATACGACGAGTTCTCCTATTTCCGCGATTATCAGCGTACGGTTTCCGATGAACTGCTCAAGACGCCGCTTCGTTATGAATTCCTCGGGACTACTGCCGCGAATGCCGCCTGGAACAAGACTTTCGGCAGTTTCAGTGACGGAACCGCGAGAAGAATGGAACTGCTGTATACCAATCACCGTCTGACGACGCACAACAGAAAAGGTCTGGCAGTGGCTCTGGAATGGTTCGACAATGCCATCGATCTGCCTAAGGACATCGCCTATACAAACATCACCGCCATCAACAAGGAATACCTGGTGCTGGCGGCAATGCTTCTAATACTGTTCGCGATGTTCCCGCTGATGGATATTCTGCTGGCCTTGCCGGTATTAAGCGGCGCAGTACAGGAACTTCCATCCGATACGACCATGGCCAGAGGTTTCTCCAGGATCAAAGGGGCCTTGCTGACGATCCTGCTTTCGGGAGCTTCCTTCCCGTTCATGACTCAGCTGGGACATGCTTTGCTTCCGCTGCCTGAGAAGATCTTCAGAATGACCGTTGGTAACGGCTTCCTGGGCTGGTATCTACTGCTGATCATTATCATGGTCATTACCAACATCATCAAAGCCGTCAAAAACAATGAAAAGGGTATCTCCGAAGATCCGTTCAATCTTGGAGCCTTCCTGAGTTCCCTGATCGTAGCGGTGATCATGGTCGGCTTTGTCTATCTTGTAAACATGCTGTATTACAGGCTCTTTGATCTGGATCTGCGTTTCATCTGGCCTTTCTTCAGAGAATTCAACAGCATCAGGATCTTCCAGTTCCTGGTTTATCTGCCGTTCTTTGCGATCTTCTACCTGCTGAACAACTCCAAGATCATGAAAGACATGCGGGTCAGATCTACCTATAGAAAGGGTTTCTTTGCCTTTTTGGCCAACTGGCTGCACAACTTCATCCTGATGGCCGGAGGCGTGATCCTGATCGTCTTGCTGGAATACATTCCGTTCTTCATGGAGATCGGTCCGGGTGCGGATGTCTTCTTCGGATCGACCTTCGGAGGACCGTTCATGTCGATCCTGATCCTGTTTGTACCGCAGGTCCTGTTCTTCTCGATTCTGTGCACCTACTGCTACCGCAAAACCGGCAAAGCCTATACCGGAGCCCTGGTTGCCGCGATGCTGGCATGCTGGATCGTGACCGGAGGTTCGTCTTTCCTGTAAGCACAATAAAAGCCGTCTGATGACGGCTTTTTCTTTTATTTCATTTCCTGCTGGGCTTTAAGAGATTCCTCGTAGGTCTGCAGGATCAGACCGTTGTTGACATAGGCATTGAGGTATTTCGGCTTCAGTGCCTTTTCGTAGTCTTCCACCAGCGGACGGTATTCCGGGATGGAACTGATGATGACATTCGGAATGATCAGCGCTTCGTCGGCCTTTCCTTCCTCGTAGGTCACATAGACATAGCCTTTCGGAATGGAAGTCTGATGGGTAGAGAACTTCTCGATGATCGTCGCATCGTGCTTCTTCATGTCGTTGTCATAGATCTCGGCATCAAGTTTCCAGTATACGTGGTTCTTCAGCCTGGCATCCCTGCCGAAGCGGACAAAGCTTCCGTCCTTGATCTTAGCCAGAGCCACATCGCCGTTGCTGACTCTCTTACGGATCAGATTCTGATCGGCGTTGAGATCATACCAGGAATAGCAGGTAGACAGCAGGAAGAGAAACAGCACGAACGCGGCAATGACCGGAACCTTGTACGGAGCCCATTTCTCTCTATAGATCAGCATCAGGGCAATGCTGACGACATCGGCCAGAACGATCAGACAAAGAAGAAGCGTTGATTTTTTATACAGTTTCAGTTGCATATTGTTAACCTCTATTAATAATTCTAGCATTTCTATCCAATGAAAATCACACGAATCAAAGGATTGTGGGATGATTATGTGAAAAAGATTGAAAGCGCTTCAATGATGCACTATAATGATTGTAAAAGGAGGCTTCATAATTATATGAGCAATTTAATGTTAGGTATAATTCTGGGTCTTTGGTCAGGTGTTGCCATGGTCCTGGATTTATCCGGTTTAGGCGTTCGTACTCCTATAATTACAGGACTTATAGCTGGTATTCTTTGCGGCAATGTTCCTCTCGGTCTTGAAATCGGTGGTGTCATGCTGCTGAACAGCTTAGGTTTCTATACTTATGGCGGTGCAACGATTCCTGACTTCGTTACAGCTACTATTTTCGGTACCGTTGTCGGTGCCAAGACAGGCGATACAAACGTTGGTCTGGTAGCAGCTGAAGCAGTATCTCTGCTGATGACTCAGATGGATATTCTTGGTCGTTCAGCTACTACGGTTTTCCAGCATATGGGCGAAGCTGATTTAGCTAAGAACAATATCAAGAAATTCGAACTGGATACTCTGCTTGGTACAATCCCTTGGGCTTTATCAAGAATGCTTCCGGTTGTCATCGGTATGCTGTTTGTAGATCATATCTCTGATCTGCTTACATTCATCAACAGCATTTCGTGGGTACAGAGAGGCTTTACCGCTGCCGCAAACGTTCTGCGTGTTGTAGGTTTTGCTTTGCTGTTATCTTATATGGACCTCAAGAAATACTGGCCATTCCTTGTCCTCGGTTTCTTACTGTTCGCTTATGCGAAGATGGATACCGTCGCTTTGGCATTAATCGGTCTTGCAGCTGCAGCCCTTTATCTCAGAGGAGGTCTTAACTAATGTCTAAGAAATTATCACAAGCCGCTTTAAAGAAAGCATGTAGCAGACACAACTGGGCATTACAGTGGTGCTGGAACTATGAAAAGATGCAGGCCGCAGGCTATGCATATGCCATGGTTCCTGTAATCAAAGAACTGTATGAAGGCGAAGAAGAACAGTGCCGTCAGCTTGAAAGACATATGCAGTTCTACAACACCCACCCAGGTGCATCTTCCTTGATTTTCGGTGCCGGTGTTGCCCTTGAAGAAGGCGGGCAGCCTGAAGTTCATGACAGCTTAAAGGTCGCTTTGATGGGTCCTTTAGCCGGTATCGGCGATACGATCCAGGCTACGCTGGTTACTCCACCATTCAACATCATTGCCGCAGGTCTGGCTAATGAAGGCAATGGAATCGGTGCTATCCTTGCTTCTACTCTTCCAGTATTGGCATTATTCATTCTCCGTTGGCCATTATTCAACTATGGCTACAAGCAGGGTGCTAATGTCATCAACGACGTATCCGGTGCCGGAACGATCGACAAGCTCCAGGTTGGTGCTCAGATCCTTGGTGTTACTGTATTAGGCGGATTCATTCCTTCAATGATCCCTACTACTTTCCCGATCAAACTTGGTCATGACCTGGTTATCGACGGTGAAGTTGTTTCTCAGGCCAAGACTTTACAGCAGGCTTTAGATGCAATCTTCCCATACCTTGTTCCTATCGGAATCACCTTCGGATGCTACTACCTGATTAAATACAGAAAGATGTCTCCGTTA
>JAFONG010000067.1 GCA_017418585.1 Erysipelotrichaceae bacterium
TCCGAAGCAGCCTGCCTATCCGCTGGAAGGACACTGTCCTGCGCTGAAGGATTTCGATCTGGCCAGATTCCTGTACAGAGGGATTCAGAGCGATCACTGTACCCATGATCTGGAAGAACTGAGACAGCGTTTCGCCAACGGGATGTTCGTACAGCTGCAGGATGTGATGGTTACCGGGGAAGTGATCCGTTTTGTCTGCGAAAACAGTCTTTATGAACACTTCTGTTTCGTGACGGATGATGTGCTGCCGGACATCCTGTACCGCAAGGGACATGTCGACGCCATCATGCGTAAGGCGATAAGTCTGGGAATGAGGCCGGAAGATGCCATCTATTGCACGACCTGCACGCCTGCCAGAAGAATGAATCTGCTCGATAGAGGCGTGATCGCTCCGGGAAGACTGGCGGACTTTGCGCTTCTGGATGATCTGAAAACGCTGCATATTGTCGGGACCTACAAGAAAGGTCAATGCATTTTTAACGGGAGCAGGCAGGAAGAAAAGAAGGAATACAGCCTCAACGGTCTGTTTGAAGATACCGTACATAGCCGGAAGCTGATCCCTGAAGATTTCAGGATCCGCGTTGAAGGAGAAGACCGCACCGTCAAGGCGAGAGTCATGGAGATCAATCCTTACAGCAACCGGACCGATGAAGTCTTTGTGGAGATGGAAGTTAAGAACAATGAACTTCTATGGAAACAGACGGACTGCCGGCTTGTGATGGTGATTGAAAGACACGGAAGAGACAACCGTATCGCTTACGGCTTTGCCTGCGGTTCTGTTTTAAAGAAAGGAGCCTGCGCTTCCAGCTATTCCCACGATTCCCACAATCTGATCGTGCTGGGCGAGAACGAAGAAGACATGCTGCTGGCGATCAACAGAGTCATCGACATGCACGGAGGCATCTGCGTCGCTTTGGATGGAGAAATCAGTGCCGAGATCGCCTTGCCGATCGCGGGACTCTTAAGCAAGAAAACAGTAGAAGAAACGGCTCTGGATTTTGAGAAAGTCCGAAAAGCCTTTGATGATCAGGGATACGAACATCTCAACAACATCATGAATTTTACTCTCCTGTCGCTGACCTGTATTCCTGTCCTGAAACTGACCGATCGGGGCTATCTGAATACCGAAACGTTCAGGATCGAGAAGCTGTACGAAGAAACGGAATAGACACGGTGAACCTCAAAGCAGAGGTTCACTTTTCGTTTGCGGCTTATGATATAATACCGCTAATAAGTAAAGGTAAGCAGGGAGACTGTTATGATCGAATTTAAGAATGTTTCTAAATCGTATAAAAAAGGAATCAAGGCAGTAGATGATCTGACATTGACCATCAATGACGGAGAGATTTTCGGTTTTCTGGGACCTAACGGCGCAGGCAAGTCCACGACCATCAGGATGCTGACGGGAATACTGAACATCGACGAGGGGCAGATCCTGCTGGATGGAAAGGATATCGAGAAAGAACCGATCGAAGCAAAGAAGACTTTCGGTTATGTGGCAGACGATCCGGATCAGTTTCTGGCACTGAAGGGAATCGAATATCTGAACTTCATGGCTGATGTCTACGGCGTTGAGAACAGGAAAGAGATCATTCAGAAACTGACGGAAAAGTTCGAGATCGCCGATGCGCTGAGCAGCAGGATCGAATCCTATTCCCATGGAATGCGTCAGAAGATCGTGATCTGCGGCTGCCTGATGCATGATCCGAAAAACTGGGTCCTGGATGAACCGATGACCGGACTGGATCCGCGTTCTTCTTTTGATCTGAAGGAAATGATGCGGAAACACGCCGATGCCGGAAACTGCGTCTTCTTCTCGACCCATGTTCTGGATGTCGCGGAGAAACTCTGCGACCGCGTCGGTATCATCAACAAAGGAAAGCTCCTGTTTACAGGAACCCTGCAGGAGATGCGGGACATGTTTAAGGAAAACGGTTCTCTGGAACAGCTTTTCCTGGAGATCACGGAAAATGATTAAGAACATCATCAATCTGACGAAGATCTTTCTGATCTCGGCTTTCAACAGAGGCGGAAACAGAAAAAGAAAAAACAGGATCGGCAGGATCGTCCTGTACGGACTGATTTTTGCATATCTGATCGGCGTTTTCGGTTTCCTGTCCTATGAGATCCTTTCGGGACTGATCGTCCTGAAGCAGGAAGAAGCCTTTATCGGCTATATCCTGATGGCAATCATCACTCTGGTTCTGTTTACGACCATCATCAGCACGATGAACGTTCTGTATTTTTCCAGCGACAACCGTTTTGTTCTGCCTCTGCCTTTCAAACCGCTGGAAGTACTTTCCGCCAAACTGAATACACTGCTGGTTTATGTATACATGGAAGAGGCGATGCTGGGTCTGATTCCTATGATCATGTATGGGATCATGACGAAGCAGAATATCATATACTACCTGTTACTGATTCCCGTTCTGATCGCTGTGCCGGTCGTTCCACTGCTGATCGCAACTCTGATCGTGATCTGCGTCATGGCTCTGACAAAGGGCATCCGCAACAAGAGTCTGGTTCAGACGATCACCATGATCGTATCGATCGTTTTCTCATTAACCATATCAATGTTTTCTTCCTCGATGTCTTCCAGTGAAGATATCACCGCCCTGATGAATACGGCCGGCAGTCTGGTGGAAATCTTCAAGAAAGCATTCCCGACCATGCCGATGGCAGTCAATGCACTGACGAGCTACAATGTGCTGTCTCTTTGCCTGCTGATCGTGGTCTCTACTGCCGCTTATGCACTGGTCTGCGTCCTTGGGCAGAAACCGTATTACCGGGGCATGCTGGGATCGCTCTATTCTTCCAGCGGCGTATCCGACAGGAAGATCGATGAAAAAAGCGCCTACCGCTCCAGGGGCCTGCCATTCAGCTATGTGATGAAGGAGATCAGGGTCTATCTGAGACGTCCGACTTTCTTTGTACAGCTGATCCTGCCTTGTCTGATCATACCGGCCTTTATGATGGGGATCACCTATTTCAGCGTTTTCTCGCAGGTAGGCAGCGAATTGATGGAAGGGCTGCAGCAGATCTATGCCGAAAAGGCGTTCGGAGGCTACGTCTATGCGATACTTCTTCTGGCCGTGATGTTCATATCGATGTATTCGTTCATCTCAACCCTGGCGATCTCCAAAGACGGACATGACGCCTATGCGATGAAGTATCTGCCGGTGGCTTTCCATAAGCAGCTGATCTACAAGATGATCCCGGATGTCGTAATGTGCCTGTTCAGTTATTTGAACGTGGCTCTTCTGTCGATGATCCTGTTCCGGCTTCCGCCGATATACGTCCTGATGAGTCTGCCGGTGTCTGTTCTTTACTGTATCCTGCACGGCTTCCTGATTCTGAGCGATGTACGAAGACCGAAGCTGGACTGGACGAATGAGATGCAGATCGTGAAGAAGAATTTCAGGACGATGTTCAGTCTGGCCTTTTCGCTTCTCAACATGGGAATCGTCGCCGTACTTGCTTTCCTGATCGGTGTCAGAATGATTGTAATGACAGTGATTCTTACGGTCTTCTACGGCCTGATCGATTACCTGCTTTACCGCTATATCCGAAGCAAAGACATCCGGCTGGCGGACGGATTTGAATAAGAAAGGAATACCATTTATGGTATGATATTAATTAATATGAATATGTTTTTTACGAGTAAAGTACCCGCTTATCTGATCGATAGCGAAAATGTCGGATCTACCTGGGCGGATCTGTTAAAGAAAGAAGAGAAAAGCGATTTCTATATTTTCGTAACGGAGAATGCCAAGAGTCTGAATTTCTCTTTGCTGAAGGAACTGACCGACAACCAGAGGCACAAGATCAACATTATCGAATGTGAACCGGGAAAGAATTCTCTGGATTTCTATCTGTCGTCCTATCTTGGATATCTGATCGGTACAGGGAAGCATTCTTCCTTCACCGTCGTATCGCAGGACAACGGCTTTGACCATGTGATCGAATACTGGAAGCGAAACGGACTCGACGTATCGAAGATCAACACGAAACCGAACAAAGGAAAAGAGACTAAAACAGTCAGAGCTTCGAAGAGTCAGGCCGTAAAGAAGAACGAGAATTCCGAGACCAGGATCATCGTCAAGAAGCAGCCTGCAGAACCGGTTAAGAGCGAAAACAAGCCAAACAGAAAGAAAAGCGACGCTCAAGCCAAGACAGGCGAGACGGGAAACAACAGAAAGCTTCTGCAGAATCTTCTGAAGGACTATCCTGAAAACGAAATAGAAGAAGTAGCCAGATATCTCGATGCCATTCCTGCAGACAAGCACGGCGACAAGAGCTATATCTACCGTCATCTAATCCGCAAGTTCAAGAGCGAAAAGGGACTGGCGATCTATACACTGATCAAGAAAGATCTTGAAAAATACTATCGACACTAGGCAAAAAAGCGGAACAGGAAATACGTTCTGCTTTTTTAAACGCTATAATGATATTGAACGGATTTATAGATATGAAAATCAAGGAAAGAATCAGACAGGCAATGCCTTATGTCCAGATCGTACCTGATACGTTAAGATATCAGTTATTTTCCAAGGCCCTTCTTACCGCGCTTCTTGCCGTACTGAAGCCGATTAGCATGCTTCTGATCAGGAGCACCGGCAGAGTCGCGGTCAGCAGCGGCGATCTTGGCATTCTGTACAGGACCTGGCAAGGGCTTGTGCTGATCATCGTGGCGATCGGAACGCTTTTTCTCTATGTCGCCTTCGACCTGAATACGCAGATCATCTATGCTTCCAGATTGCTTGAGAACAGACAGATCAGGATGAGGGAGATCTTCAAGGAAGGCCTTTTGTCCATTAAGAGTTTTTTTACGCTTGACGGTATCGGGATCGTACTCTATATCGCCCTGATTGCACCGGTCATCGGTTTCGGACTTTCCATTTCTCTGACAAGAGACTTTTACATACCGACTTTCATCACCTCGGTGATCAGGACCACGCCGCTGTACAATGCCATATACATAATTCTTGTGATCGTTTTTCTGGCCATCGGTATTGCCAATTTCTTTACGATCCACGGCGTTCTGATCAGCGGATTGAAGAGCAGCAAGGCCGACGACAATTCCAGAGCCATCATGAAGAAGAACTGGAAGGATTATCTCAAGAATCTAATCCGGTTTTCACTGGCTTTTTTTCTGCTGAATATCCTGCTTGTTCTGGCTTTGGCTCTGCCTTTTGGGATTGCCTTCATCATTTATATGAAGAACGATCATGTCCTGCGTTTCCTGCTTCTGTTCTTCGGCCTCCTGTTGAGCGCCGTCCTGGCACTGACCAACTCGCTGCTGTCGACTTTCTATATCATCAAAATCACCCGTCTCTATTACCGCTACATGGGTATGGAAGACCGCTTTGAGTTTGATAAAGACAGGAAAGTCAGATGGCGTTTCCTGCTTGTGAAGGTGTTATCGGTCATCCTGCTTATACTGACATCGGTGTTCTTCAA
>JAFONG010000068.1 GCA_017418585.1 Erysipelotrichaceae bacterium
ATAGATTATCGGTTATACTAGAAACGAATACAGGAGAGGATAAAAGAATGAATGCATTGAGAGAAAAACTGAAAAAAGAGAAAGTCATTATCGGTATGGTACATCTGCTTCCGCTTCCGGGATCTCCAAGCTACGGAGGTGATCTGGAAAAGGTTTTCGAGGCCGGGCTGAAAGACCTGAGAGCCTTGGAAAAGGGCGGAGCCGGCGCACTGATCATCGAGAACTTCGGCGATGTTCCTTACGCTGCCGAGAACGAACTCATCAACAAGATCGCTTTTGCGACCATGGTTGCAAGACTGAGAAGAGAAACGAAACTTCCGGTAGGTATCAACTATCAGTTCAACGATACGGAAACGGAATGGGCAGTCGGATACTGCAACGATGTGGACTTCATCAGATGCGAAGTGTTCGCAGAGAACCGTGTAGGACCTAACGGCATGTTTATTGCGGCAGGACCTAAGATGATGCGCATGAAAGCCCACTACAACAAGGACATCATGATCCTGGCGGATGCCAATGTGAAACATACGTTCGCTCTGGCGGAACAGCCTCTGGATTTCACGATCGAATCCATTATTGAAGGCGGAGCAGATGGCATCATCGTTACCGGCATTACAACAGGCGTCAATCCAAGCGTAGAAGACGTCAAGCTGGTCAAGAAGTATGCGCACAATCTGCCGGTCTTCCTGGGCAGCGGCATCAACGACAAGAACGTCAACGAATACCTGCCTTACATCAGCGGCGCCATCGTCGGCAGTTCACTGAAGAAAGACCACAACGTAAACAATCCGGTCGATGTCAAGAACGTCAAGAAGTTCATGGCTAAGATCAAATAAAAAAGAATCAGATACAAAAAAACAGTTCTCCAACGAGAACTGTTTTTATTATGAGATAACGAAGATGACGTAACCGCCGTTGTCGAACTCCTTGTATTCCTTGATCTGATGACTTTCCCGTTCGATGAACGCGATCCACTCATCAACGCTTCTAAGGTGTTCGTTTCCTTTCAGGGTATTGGCGATGATCGCAATGGTCGGAACCATGAAGACATAGACGTTGGCGACTCTTAGACCTTCTTCCAGAGCGGAAGCAAGTTCCGCATCGCTGAGGGTTTCCAGAACCTCGTAGGAGAATACCGTATCGGCATGTTCGTCTTCATACGGGAGACGGTAGATATCGCTCTGTTTATAGGAGACGGAAGTTCCGTTCTGTTCGTTGATCCGTTTTGCCAGTTCCAGCATGTCTCCATCCGTTCCGCAGTAGAGGACTTCATATCCTTCCCTGCTTAATGCGACCGATAAGGCGGAGGTTCCGTTTCCGGCTTCGATGATTCTTCCCTTTCCCGGTGTGTATCTTCTGACCGTGTCCAGGAGATAGGCGTTTTCGTTGCCGATCTTGTCAACATAGCTGCGGTAATCGGTATAGTCGTTGAACAGGGAGCTGTACCATTCTTCAGGAGAAACTACCTTGGTAAAGCCTTTGGAACGAAGAGATTCAAAGATTTCCCCATGGTTCTCGATCGGAACCGTTCCATCCTTGTACATGGCTTCTCTAGGAACGAAGAGGTCTTTTTCCTTGTGCTCCAGTCTTTCGAAAAGAAGATCTCCGACCAGATGATCCATTTCGTGCTGAACGACGCAGGACTGATCGCCCTTCAGGGCTAGTTTCTGTCTGTTTCCTTCCGGATCGTAATATGCGATCACGATGTCGTCGTTGTATCGAACCATCGCCCGGTATTCATAAAGAGAGAAACATCCGATGCGGAAAAGCCTTTGTTTCCCGTTTTCTTCCACTAGTACCGGATTGATCAGGATGTAGCGCTGATCTCCAAGAGTAACGGCAGAAATCGCCAGATCGACACCGATCTGGGTTGCGGAAAGACCGATGGCTCCGCGCTTGTTTCCTTCGTTACGGATCAGTTCATCCAAAGTATCATTCAGATCCCTGATACATTCCACCGTTTCTTCCGCACTGAAGTCCCTGACTTTCCTGGTCTTGCTGGTCAGAACCTTCGGATTGTCCTTGCTGTGAATATCATAGGTAACGATTTCTCTGATAATGATAAATCCGCCTTTCTGCTTCAACGTCAGTATATCACAAAGAAAGAGCCGATATATTCCCTGTAATAAGATATAATGAAAGCGTAAAAGGATTTATTCAGCTGAAAACAGGAGGAAGAATATGAAGATTGCGGTAGTTGGAAGCGGCGGCAGAGAGCACGCCATCATCAAGAAAATCAAGGAAAACCCACAGGTAGAAACGATCTACGCCTTGCCTGGCAACGGCGGTATCGCTGCCGATGCGACCTGCGTTCCGGTTGGGGCAAAGGATATCGAGGGGATCGTAAGGTTCTGTAAAGAAAACAGTATCGACTATGTCGTGGTTGCACCG
>JAFONG010000069.1 GCA_017418585.1 Erysipelotrichaceae bacterium
AAAAAGACATCGCTTGGACAGACGATGGCATCGGCAGTCATGTTTCTGATATCGTTTCTGCTTATTTCCAGTGGCATGTTTCTTTTTTTATATTACAACAGGAAACACATGTGTTTCCATAACGATGATATCGGATCCGGTTTTGTTGTTTTTACAGGGAAATGGTACTATAATACCGGAAATGGAGGTAAAGTTATGACCAGACTGATTTATCTGTTTATTCAGCTCATTACGAAACTTCATACGAAGCTTCTTTCCATAAACGACAGCCGCGGCTTAAATCTTACCGATAAACAGCTGCATTTTCTGATTATCGGATTATTCGGCTTCTGCATGCTGGCAGTGATACAGCCGATCGTCAAGTGGCTGATCAGACACCATGCCGAACTGATGATCACGTTCTTCTATGTATTTACGCTTGTCATTGTCATCAGTTTTGCCATTGAGATCGGACAGGCTTTTTCCGGAACGGGTGACATGGATTTCTACGATATCGCTTCAGGTATTCTCGGATTCTTTGTGTTCTTCGGGATCTATCTGATCGGCTATCTGCTCTACGATATCTTCAGAAAGAAAGCTGCCTGATTTATCCTGCGATTTCGCAGATCAGCATTTCCTGATTCATGAATCTGATGATGCATTCCGCATCATCTTTTATTTGGTCGTATACTCTTCCGGCGGAATACGTTCCTCTGAGAACCGAGTGAACAGAATTGGCTACATAGCCGCATTTCGTCTTATCTCTGTATGCGGCGATCGCTTCATCGTCATAGATGTTGTTTCTGTCTTTGCGAAGAACTAGACGGTCTCCCGGTTTAAGAAAAGAAACACTGTCAAAAAGATTCAGATGATTGATCGTAATATATTTGCTTTTATCTTCCATAACCCATTACCTCGCCTGCTGCTACCCTGATGGTAAACCGTGACAGATACAAAAAAATGAACAGGGATGCTAGAATGAGAAAAAGAGGAGACGATCATGGCAGAGAAGAAACACAGCGTTCTGGCTTTACTGGAGATCCTGAAGAAGTATTCCGACGAGGAACACGTCCTGACTCTGAAAGAGATACAGGCTCATCTGGAGAACGAGTACGATACCGTACTTGACCGCAGGACCATCTATACCAATCTGGATATTCTGGAACAGTTCGGATACGAGATCAGCGATTTTGAGGATAACGGGAAGGGATACTTTCTGGCGGAAAGAGAATTCGACAAGGGAGAGATCCTGCTTCTGGCGAATGCCGTGCATGCGTCGCATTTCATTTCGGCGAATCAGTCCAATTCTCTGATCGGTAAGCTTCTGGATACCCAGAGCAAATACGTGAAGGCGGATTTCAAGGACAAGGTATTCATGCCCAATCCGCTCAAGACGATGAACAGGCAGCTTCTTTACAATCTGGAAACGGTCTCTGATGCGATCAGGGACAGCAGACAGCTGCAGTTCAGATATCTGCGCTATGACAGCAAGAAAAAGCTCGTACCGCGCAGGGACGAGCCTTATGTCGTAGAACCGCGATACATCGTCTATGCGGATGCCAGACCGTACATGATCGTTACCAGCATGAATCACCCGGGATTCATCCACTACAGGATCGACAGGATGGCGGATGCCAGGATCCTGGCAGAGAGGTCAAGACCTTTGCCTAGAAGATCGGATCCGTACGACTATGCCCGAAACAAGCTCTTCATGTATTCCGGAGAAACGGAGACGGTCGCATTCAGATGCACAAACGAGATCATGGACCACATGATAGACATCTTCGGTCCGGATCTTACAGTGCTGCCGGAAGATGACGGCTTCCGGATCAGAGTAAGAGTCCCGGCACAGGGAGCCATGTATCTGGCTCAGCAGTTCATGGACAGCATTACGATCATTGAGCCGGAAGAGCTGAAAGAAGAATTCAAAAGGAAACTGAAAGAAACGCTGAAGAGATGTAAATAAAAAGTGCCGTACGGCACTTTTTTAATCTTCGAGTTCTCTGCACTTCTCCAGCAGAGAGATGATCGGCAGATGCTGAGGACATACGCTCTCGCACTGTCCGCACTGGATACAGTCGCTTGCCTTTCCTTTACCGATCGTGACGATCGCATATTCTCTCTTGGTCCTGAATTCCGGTGAACCCTTTCTTCTGTTTTCGACAGTAAAGATATCCGGAATAGGGATACCCATCGGACAGCCTTCGGTACAGTAACGGCAGCCGGTACACGGGATGGACTGATCCGCATCGATTGCCTTCTGTACTAATGCGATGACTTTTTCTTCTTCTGCATTCAACGGCCTGAAGTTCTTCATGTAGGAAAGATTGTTTTCCATCTGCTCCAGACTGCTCATGCCGCTTAAGACCTTGAAAATCCCCTCCTGGGAAGCAACAAAACGGACAGCCCAGGATGCATAGGATGCATCAGGATCGGCCTTGTCGAAAATCTCCTTGACAGTTGGAATCGGATCCGCAAGAATGCCTCCCTTTACCGGTTCCATGACAACCACTTTCTTCCCATGAGCTCTGCAGATTTCCAGATTCTCTCTCGATTTCACGCCCGGATTCTCCCAGTCGGCATAGTTGATCTGCAGCTGTACGAAGTCGACATCCGGATGTTCAGCCAGAAGTTCCTTTAACAGATCAGGATCTCCATGGAAAGAGAAACCGTAGTGCTTCACCAGACCTTTTTCTTTCAGTTCCTTGACATAGTCCCAGATATGGTACTCCTCGTACTTCCTGTAGTTTCCTCTCTGAATGGCATGCAGGAGATAATAGTCGATATAGCCTGCCTGTGTTCTTTCCAGGGAAATACTAAACTCGTTTCTGGCATCTTCTTCGCTGTTGATTTCCGGCGAACAGAAGAGCTTGGTTGCCAGAGTATAACTGTCTCTTGGATATCTTTCTACAAGGGCCTGACGAATCGCTTCTTCCGATCCGGGATAGGCATAGGCGGTATCGAAATAGGTTCCTCCGGCTTCAATGAACAGATCGACCATCTTCTTGGTCTGTTCCACATCGATCGTACCGTCCTCGAGTTTCGGCAGTCTCATCAGTCCAAAGCCCAGTTTCAGTCTGTTTTCATCCATAACTTTTCCTCCCTTACTTCTTATGCTTTCCCAAGAGATAACGCATTTCCGCGCCCTTGGAGATATTTCCATCCACTTTCATCTGCCCGTTCACAAAGAGCCTATCGGCAGAGATCGTCCCTGTTGCCATGTTGTAGAGATTGTCGAAACTGGTAGAAATCGTCACATCCGCGCCGTAATAATCGTACGGCTGCATCTCCATGCCCTGCTTCGTAAACTTCACGTAGAAGGTTCCCTCCCCCGGTCCTTCGATATGGATCTGGGCAACATTCGAATAGTCGTCGTTTTGTTTTGACAGATAGGCGTTGCGATAACCTTCCAGATCTTCATAGGCGACTTTCAGGACATCGTAGGCATCCGCAAAGCTTACGTTCGGATCATAGCCGCTGCCGCAGATATCAGAATACATCTTGAGATAAGTCTGGGCAGAACGTTCCCACGAGAAGTCCTTTCTCATGCATCTGTCTCTGATGGTCTTGAATACATCGTAGCGGGCGAAGTAGACCTTGATCGCTTCATCTATCGCCAGCATCAGTGCCTTGGCATCGTAGGAGGCAAAAGAGAAGCCGTCTCCGATCCCGTCGAAATCGGAATATGGACGGATCGTATCCTTTAGTCCTCCGGTTTCGTGCACGATCGGCACGGTGCCGTAACGCATGGCCATCATCTGTGAAAGACCGCACGGTTCAAAAGAAGAAGGCATCAGATAGAAGTCCGCTCCGGCAAAGACTCTGGCAGCCATTTCCTCGCTGTACTGATCGGAGAAACCGAACTGTCCCGGATACCTTTCTTTACATTCGTTGAAGTAGTTGACGTAGCGTTTCTCGCCTTGACCGAAGATAACGATCTGTACACCCTTTTTCATCAGTTCCGGAAGGATCTGGCAGATCAGATCGACACCCTTCTGTTCCACAAGGCGGGCTACCACCGCAAACAACGGCCAGTTCTTTTCTTTTCTTAAGCCGAACTGTTCCTGTATGTATTCCTTGCACTTCTCTTTACCGCGCTTGTCTCTGATCATGAAGTTGGCCGGGATACGCGGATCGGTTGCCGGATCGTAATGGGCAGGATCGATGCCGTTGAGAATGCCATACATCTTGGATTCGATCATGTCGCAGACGCCTTCCAGACCCTTGCCGAACTGCGGCGTATGAAGCTCTCTGGCATAGGTCGGAGATACCGTCGATACCGCATCGGCCATCAGCATCGCTCCTTTCATCAGATTGATATCAGATCTTCCCTGATAGTCGTAGGAAAGACCTCCTTCATACCATCCCGGATCCAGGGCAAACGTATTTGTCAGCTCGGAAGCGCCGAACTGTCCCTGATAAGCGATGTTGTGGATCGTAAAGACCGTTTTGACGTTGCGATAACGTCCGTGCAGTGCCTGATCGTCTTTCAGATACAGAACGCATAATGCGCTCTCCCAGTCGTTGCAATGCAGGATATCCGGAATGAAGCCGATCTGTTCCATTCCGTCGATCACGGCCTTGGAGAACCAGGCAAAACGGAAACGATCGTCGTCATAACCGTACAATCCGTCTCTATGGAAAAGATCCATGTTGTCGATGAACCACACCGTTACACCGGACAGAACGGTTCTGAACAAACCGCAGTACAATGTTCTGCTTCCCAG
>JAFONG010000070.1 GCA_017418585.1 Erysipelotrichaceae bacterium
ATTTCCCGACAAGAAAGTGATACGACTCTGATCGGAAATTGACAACAGTTTCTGAATCTGTCCTGTTAGGATGAAACCGTGAAAGACATTTCGATGATAATGATGATGTTCCTGTGCGGCAGTATCGCAGGCAGTTTTCTAAACTGCATCTGTGACAGAATGATATGCAATAAGAGTCTTCTGACCAGAAGCAGATGTCCGGGCTGCGGGCATGTTTTGGGGTTTTTCGATCTGATCCCGGTTTTCAGCTATCTGTTTCTGAAAGGAAGATGCCGCTATTGCAAAAAGATGATCGATCCGTTCTGCTTCTGTTCCGAGGTCATCGCCGGAACGCTTTATGTTCTGGCTTATTTCCGGTTTGGCATCTGCACAGAACTGATTGGAAATCTGATGCTGATAGGCATACTGCTGACGATATCCCTGTCTGACGCCAAAAGCATGCTGATCCCGGATCCGGTATTGTTTCTGCTGTTTCTGATCAGAATCGTCTTTTTCTTTCTGATGAAAGAAGAGGCGGAAACGTTCCTGATCAGGCTCCTGGGATCTTCCCTGCTGAGCGTCTTTCTTTACGCATACGTCCGTTTGAGCGAACGGCTGGCGGGAAAGGAGATGATGGGAAACGGCGATGTCATCCTGATCCTGATGTTGGGCAGCTTCATGAATGTTCAGGAAGATCTTCTGGCTCTGTTTCTGTCCTGTCTGATCGCCTTGGTCTACGGGATCCCGTTCATAAAAAAGAAGCAGGGTTGCTGCTTTCCTTTTGCTCCGGCAATCTGCCTGGCTTACCTGATCATGATCTTATATGGAGAACCGATCATGCGTTTCTATCTTTCCCTGTTTCAGAAATAACAGGTGTAATCTTCACAGTTTTTCAGTTCAGGATAATCGCTGATGATCTTTCTGAAAGCGGAAGGGTTCTTGACGATGATTGCCTTGCCTCCCAGCTCCAGCATCGGTCTGGCATCGATCTGGTAACGGTCTCCGATGGACAGGGCTTCTTCCGGCTGAATGCCGTATTCTTTGATCAGCCGTTTCATGGCCGAAGCCTTCGATACGGTAGCGCGCGGATCGTCGTTGCATTGGACCCTGTCGAATAGAGTCAAATCGATCCCGATATGATCCAGAACGCGTCCTGTATTCCTGGAGGTATTGTTTGTCAAAAGGACGATCGGAGCGATTTCCTTGAAAAACAGCAGGTCTTCTTCCCGGATGGCGTTTTCTTTCCTGATCCTGTCGAAGTCGTAACGCGCGCTGCGGTATTCGTTCCAGTGATGCAGGTCGTCTCCCATCTGGACAAACAGCTGGGTAGAAGAATTGGATCCCGATAAGGGATACGGAAAGATCTGGTTTTCTTTAAGGAAGATGTTCGCATCCTCGAAGGAGTAATGAAAACGATCCATCAGATAGGCAACCGAGATGTCGTAGAGATTTTCTGCCATGTCGCCCATGTCATAGACCGTACCGTCCATGTCGAAGATGATCAGTTTTGTCTCTTTCATGCTTTACTATTATAACAAATCCGTTTTTGTATTTTATAATAAAGGTAATGGTAGATGTAACGATTATCGGTGCAGGTATTACAGGATCATTGATCGCCCACTGTTTAAGCAGGTATGATCTGAAGGTTTTAGTAGTTGAGAAGGAGAGCGATGTAGCTGAAGGAGCAACCGGCGCCAACAGTGCAATGGTTCATTCCGGTCATGACCCGAAACCCGGCACCCTGAAATGCAGATACAATCTGCTGGGTAACCGCATGTATCCCGATCTTTGCAGGGAACTGCAGGTACGCTATGTGCCGATCGGCGCATATGTTGCCGCAACCTCGCAAGAGGAAGAAAAGAAACTGGATACCCTGATTTCGCAATGTATCGAAAGAAACGTTCCGTACGAAGTATTGAACGGTGATGAAGCGCGCAAGAATGAACCGAACCTTTCCGATGCCGTAACGAAAGTCTTGTCTTTGCCGACGACCGGGATCATCGTTCCCTGGGAAGTGACGATCGCCGCCATGGAAGAGGCAATGCTCAACGGAACAGAGCTGAAACTCGATTACGAAGTAAAGAGCATCGAAAAGAAAGAAGATCATTTTCTGATCAACGGCGAGATAAAGACAAAGGTCATCGTCAACTGCGCAGGCGCGCACTGTGATGAGATCACAGAGATGCTTAGACCGTCTCCTTACAGGGTCGAAGCGAAGAAGGGCGAATACTTTGTCCTGGATCATCTGGACGGATCTTTCGTGAAGCACGTGATCTATCCGATCCCTACCGAAAAAGGAAAAGGCGTTCTGGCTGTTCCTACGGTTCACGGCAACGTTCTGCTTGGACCGAACAGCGAATTTACGCCGGATGTCGAAGACGACTCTACGGGAGAAGGTCTGGACTTCATCAGAAGCGAAGTCGCCAAGACCGTCAAGAACATCCCGTTCCATAAACTGATCCATACGTTTGCCGGACTGCGTCCGCA
>JAFONG010000071.1 GCA_017418585.1 Erysipelotrichaceae bacterium
ACGACAACGTCAATCTGCCGGATAGAATGATCGAATTCCAGGATTTCCCTGCTGCGGATGAACTGGGCTGCCAGGTGACAAGATACTGGGATGAACCCGGCCTGTATACGCTGATACGTCTAAGAGTCAAGGAAAAAGGCAGGTTCCTGCACGACCGCTTCGCTTTCTATACCTGCGTAAAGGGAGAAGGCACACTCAACGGCATTAGAATCCGTCAGGGCGATACCTTCCTGGTTCCGGATAAAATGGGATGGGTCGATATCGAAGGAGATCTCGACATCTTCCTGGCTTCCTACCGCAACATGAATACCGAAAATTAAAAGACATGGACTGCTCCATGTCTTTTCTTATAGATCGTAATACAGCCTGAATTCCGCCGGATGCGGGATCCTGTTTACTTCATCCGCATCATTCTTTACAGATCTGATCCAGTTGTTTAAAAGCTCTTTCGAGAATACGTTTCCTGCCAGCAGATATTCGTGATCTTCCTTTAACGCATCGATCGCTTCATCCAGGGAAGCAGGAAGATGTTCAAGTTTCGCCTTCTCTTCTTCGCTTAGATGATAAAGATTGAAATCGAACGGACCCCAGTTGTGATCCTTCGGATCGATGCAGTTCACGATACCGTCGATTCCTGCCATCAGGATGGCCGCAAAGCACAGATAAGGATTACAGGTGGCGTCCGGATTACGCAGTTCAAAACGGACCGAATCCTCCCCCTTGGCATAGGACGGGATACGGATGACCGCGCTTCTGTTGGCACTTGCATAGCCTATAGTGACCGGTGCTTCAAAACCCGGAACCAGACGCCTGTAGGAGTTGCTTGAAGGGTTGGAAAAGGCGCATAAGGAACGGATGTGTTTCAGCAGACCGCCGATGAAATACATCGCCGTATCCGACAGGCTGGCATAATTTCCATTCTGATAGAAGATGTTCTTTCCGTTCTTCTTCAGCATCATGTGCACGTGCATCCCGTTGCCTGCCTCGCCATGGATCGGTTTTGGCATCAGTGTCGCCGTCAGACCGTTCTGCACAGCCGCATTCCTGATCAGGTACTTCGTGATCATCGTATCGTCCGCCAGCTTCCTGACATCTCCCAGTTCAACCTCGATCTCCATCTGACCGGAACCGCCAACCTCGTGGTGGTGATACTTGACTTCAATGCCCGTATCTTTCATCAGGGCGCAGATCTCATCGCGCAGATCGGCAAGTCTGTCTCTCGGACGGTCGATATGGTATCCGCCCTTTGAAGTATTGCGGTAACCGTCGAAGCCTCCGTTTCCGGACAGAAGTTCTGATTCCTCCGATTCCAGTCTGTATGCCACAAATCCCGGTTGGATGTCGCAGGATATCTCGTCGAATACCGAAAACTCGTATTCCGGAGCGACCGTCAGCTGATCGGCTATTCCCAGCTGTTTCAGATAGTCGACAGCGCTGTCTATTACATTGCGCGGATACTGTTCAAAGGGAACGTTCTCGCTTTCCTTGATCACGTAGACATCCCCGAACATGCTTAGAGTCGGTCTCAAGGCAAAAGGATCCATCATCGCGCTGGAAAGATCCGGATAAAAGACCATGTCCGATTTCTCCACGCTCGCATAGCCGTAGTTGGACGCGTCAAAACCGATTCCGTCCTTCATGACCTTTTCATTGAGCCTCTCTGACGGAATGCTCAGGTGTCTGAACCTTCCTTTCAGATCGATCAGTTTCAGATCGATGAATTCGATCCCGTTGTCGTTAATGTATTGTCTTGCTTCTTCGATATTTTTAAACATATGACTTTCCTCAAGATTATTATATCAGAAAAAACACCTGATAATCCCGATGTTCATACTATAATTTAAGTGTATGGAAAAGTATTTTTTAGGTATCTTGGGAAGCTACGTGGACACGCTTTATGAATCGGACTCCTATCCGAAAGAAGGGGATTTCTCCCATGCCCGTTTTATCAGCTGGTCTGCCGGAGGATGCCCTTTCAACGTATCGGCTGTCGTTGCCGCCAAGGGATGCAAAGTCAGGGTCGTGGACATGCTGGGAAAGGATGAAGACACGACGCCGTTCCTGTTGCAGGAAATGGACCGTCTGCACATGGACTATGAATCCGTTCAGATCAAAGAAGGCGTCACCAACGGCAGAGTCCTGATCATCCTGACGGGCGATAAAAGAACGATGTTCATTATCGATCCGCTCCGGCCGTATTATGAGGTCGACCGCAAGATGCAGGAACTGCTCGACAATGCCGCCTACATCTACTCCCTGATGCATATGATCAACCGTTCCTTCAAGGACATCGGGCCTCTTCTGGAGGCGAAAAGACACGGCGCCAGGATCGTTCTGGACGGTTCCAGCAAGTACGACGATCCTTCCAGGGTGAAGATCCTCTACGATCTGGCGGATGGACTGTTCATCAATGAAACGGACTACGAAAGACTCAGCGAGCATTCTCCAAAGGATCCGAAAGAGATCATCTTCGACAACGGCGGAGAATTCGTGGTGATCACCCACGGTTCCGGAGGTTCCGACCTCTATCTGAAGGACAGAAACATATACATGCCGGCAATGAATAACGTCAACGTACTGGATTCTACCGGAGCGGGAGACGCCTTTGCGGGATGTTTCCTTGCCTGTCTGATGAAAGGAATGGATTACGAGAAAGCTTTGGCCATGGCTACGGTTAACGGAGCATACGCCTGTACCGTAATAGGCGGACTGGGCGGTGTAGCTACGTTTGAAGAATTGGAAGCATTCGCAAAGGAGCACGGATATGATCTTTGACAAGATGGATGACTGTTTCAGAACTCTGAACGAGAAAGTGGAGAAGGCGATCCGGGACAGCGATCTGAAGAAGCTGTTCGGGATGCTGGATGAGATCGAAGGACCTACCCTGGTCTGCGGTGTCGGGGGTTCCTCCGTCGTTGCCACCTATCTGGCAAAAGTGCTGCGGGAAAAAAGGCACATCATCACGGACTTCATCAGTCCCCGCGATCTTTTCTACATGGATCTGACGCCGTACAGAAACGTCATTGCAGTTTCCTATTCCGGAAACAACATCGGTGCAGAAGCGATCTGCCACACCGGTCTAAACAAGTATCTGTTTACCGGACATCCAAGGGACGACGTAAACAATCTGGTCTACCGGATGCCTGGAGAGCTCTCCTATGTCTCCATCTCGGCTACTCTGGTCCCGTTAAGCCTTCTGTTCCTTTACTACTGCGACGATCAGGATCTGCTGAAAGAGATCCTGGACAGAGAGATCTCTTCCGCCTCATGCAATACTTCCTACGAAGTCATGAGCGGATATGAGACCCAGACTGCAGCATGCATCCTGGAATCCTCTTTCATCGAATCCGGCATGGCTTCCTGCATCGTTCACGACAAATACAACTTCTGCCACGGCAGGATCAACCACAGTAGAGAAGCGGACATCGATCTGATCTTCTTCAAGGGTAACAGCGAACTTGACGAGATGCTGGAAGAGAATCTGCCGAATCATTTCAGAAGGATCATTACCATAGAAAAAGAATACGAAGACGATGTGATCAACGATTTCTACTCTGCGCTGATATCCATGAAACTGATCAGGGATATCGCCCAGAACAGGCACAGAGACATCTCGGACATTGACGAACTGGAAGACAACGACGTCTTCTATCTGTTTAACGGAAAGATGAAGTAGATGAAAAGAAACGGCGAGATCCTGGACAGGATCGAAGAACTGCTGGAGAGACCCTGCTGGGTCATCGACCTTCTGCCTTACCGGGTTCCCGAAGAAAGCGCGGGACAGTATTTTGCGGTCGAAGAATACTTCCTCAAAGATCCGCAAAACAGAAGGCTACGTCAGTGTTTTGTTCAGATACTGCTGAAACTGAACTGCTACTATGATTTTCTGGTCTATCTTAACGATAAAGAGATAGTTGAAAATCCTTCACCCGAACGGCTGGAAGAAATGATCCTGCAGAACAGGGATATCGTGGATATCGTTCTGGAAGAAGCGATGATCGTCGTACGCCATGACGATACCTACATGAGCGTATATGATCCGGATGAAAGACTGCTGGAGATACTGAAACCCCTGGCGGCGGCCAACGGTCTGTTTCTCTGGAAACCGGATCAGGAATAAACAAAAACTCATCTTCGGATGGGTTTTCTTTTTATGTATCTAAGATACTATTTCAGGATCTCATCGAACAGTTTCGTCAGGATCCTCTCATCGAAGGATGAACCCAGATAGTAGCATCTGCCCTTGCCGTAGGACTTGCAGACGGCGGCGGCGAAATCACCGAAAGGATTGTCCTTCCACCTGATTACATCCTTGCCGTCCGTTACCTTCAGCATCTCCGCGAAGATCCTTCCTTCTCCTTCTGTACTTCCATAGACGCAAGGACTGTACTGACCGGAAAGAAGCGTTTCCTGTTCCTCGATCACACAGCCCGTCAGGTCATCCAGATCGACCGGAAGTCTCTTGTTGAAGACGAGATTGTTGTCCGTATCTTTCCATCCCGTACGTGCTGTTAAAACGGCTGTACCGCCGTTTGAAACATATTCCTTGAGTCTCTTCTTAAACTCGTCCGGCATGATGATCATGTATGGAAGGATGACTGTCTTATACCCGCCGAAATCCGCATCCGATGGAATGATGTCGCAGTTCATGTGACGCTGATGCATCTGACCGTACAGCTTCATGCATTCCTGTTCATAGGAGAAGACATCGGACTGTCTCTGTATCTTCATGGAAGATTTGGAGTCGTAGTCGTATACCAGACATACATCGGATTTCGGATATTCCACGGTCTTTTCCTTTGCTTCCTTAAAGAAAGACTGCGTTTCGTAGTATTTCCTGCGTTTCACATTATCCGCATCCAGGATGCCGAAACAGAACTGTTCCGCACCCTTGATGAAACCGCGGTAACGGAAGAATATCACCGTCTCTACGCCATGGTCCATGGAATCAAGGGCCCACTTTTTGGCTTCATCAGGTCTAGGCGCATAGCCGATGTCGTTATGACCCTGGGCTCCCATGATGGATTCCGTGACCCAGATCTTCTGCTGCTTGAAGCCTCTCACAAAATCGACGGTAAACGCCAGGTCGCTGTCGGAAAGCGGTGCAGGCTGACCGCCCCAGACCGGGTAGTTGTTGTAGGAGACGAAGTCGAGACACTTCGATACCTCGAACGGATCGAAGGACTTGTTGATGATGCCGCCTTCAAAGTCGTGCGTAACGACCAGTCTGTCATCTACCGACTTTAGCGCATCCCTTAATGTCTTGATGAAGTTGATGGCTGAAAGGCTTCTGAATCTTTCCCATTCCAGTCTTAAGGAAGGATTCTGAGCCGTAAAGGAAGGCTTTGGCAGAGGGATATCCTCGAAACGGTAATAGGTATGGGTCCAGAATGATGTTCCCCATCTATCGTTCAGTTCTTTGATACTGCCGTACCTGTTTCTTAAGTATTCGATGAACTTCCTGTGGCAGGTCTCGCACCAGCACACATCCGAACCTTCATGCCCGATCTCGTTGTCTACCTGCCAGGCTACGATGGCTTTCTCGTCCCTGTAGTGTTGGGCCATCGCCTTGGCCAAAGCGGCAGCTTTATCGAGATAGACATCGCTGTTCATACAATAGCCTCTTCTGGCGCCATAGGGCTGGGCATATCCTCTTTCATCCACGTTCATGATTTCCGGATGATCGCGGTAGAGCCAGGATGGCATGGTGGCGGTCGGAACGCACATCATGATGTGCAGGTTCCTTTTCTTCGCCTTCTCGATGACTTCATCAAAGAAAGTGAAGTCGTACCTGCCGTCTTCCGGTTCAAATCTGTCCCAGGCGAAATCGCCGATACGGATCAGATCCGCACCGAGTTCCACAATATTGTCGAGATCTTCATCTACCAGCTCCATCCCCCACTGTTCGGGATAGTAGTCTACGCCGCAGTATCTCATTTGAATTCTCCGTCCATCAGTTCGTTAACGGCTCTGTCGTATTCCTCTGTCGCCATCATGTAGGCGGCCGCATGACCGCAGCCTTCCACCAACAGCAGTCTCTTAGGAGAAACGCAGGCCTCGTACATCTTCTCGGACATCTGACACGGTACGTAGTGGTCTTCCTTGCCGTGAATGAACAGGATCGGGATATCCGTATCCGCAACGCATTCTTCACCCATGGATGTATTGAAACTCACGCCGGTAATGATGACGGACCAGAACCAAGCGAAATCGCCGAACGGGAAGTACGGAAGATGGTAGCAGTCCTTGATCAGATACTTGCTGATGGAGACGATGGAATCGAAGCCGCAGTCGTCAATGATGCCGCAGACGTTCTTCAGTCTTGCATTGGCACAATGGATGACCGTAGCTCCGCCCATGGATACGCCATGGAGATAGATCCTCGGATTATCGTAGAGTTCGTTGACCTTGTCGACCCATCTCGCCACGTCACGCTTGTCGTGTTCGGAAAAGCCCAGGTATGTTCCTTCCGACTTGCCGTGCGCACGGTCGTTGAGAAGCAGGACGGTGGATCCTCTTTTGCGGTAGATCTCTATCCTGTCCGCAAAATCTTCCTGCATCGAGGACTTGTATCCGTGGACGCAGATCACGACTTCTTTCGGATCTCCCTCCAGCAGATAGCCGTAAAGCGTGAGACCGTCGAAAGAGCGGATGCTTAATTCCTTCAGATCCAGCTGTTCGAAAGCGTCGATGTAGGGAGCGCGGTAGGCGTAATATCTGGCTGCCGTAGGCCGCATCAGATCGGTCGGCGAGTCAATGGAGGAAGGATCGATCGCACTTTCCTTGTCGCCTTTTTTTTGGTCGTTGTAAAGAAATACCGAGTTGAAAATGTAGTATCCTGCCGCCATGCTAAGCAGGACGACAACAATGAATATGATCAGAAACCAGAGCATTTACTCGTCCACCTGAACATTGTCGAGATCGACGTCTTTGGTCTCTTTGACTTTAAGCATCATGATTACCAGAGACAGCGTCAGCAGCGGCAGATATGCGACAGTCAGAACGATCGGCAGATTGAGCGATCCGGCGATCATCGTGACGACGTTGTTGTAGACCATGTTCAGACCTGTACCGACCATGCCGACCAGCTGCATGGAGCCGACGACGGAGGCGCGGATCTCGGTCGGTGTCGATTCAGATGTTATGACGAAGTAGATCATGTCGGAGATCGACCAGAGTCCGGCAATGGAGATGCCGTAGGCAAAGCCGGTGATCCACGGATTGAGCGGGAAGATGCAGCCGTAGGCGAAGACAGCCAGACCGACGGCAGCCCACAGGCCGAGTATCAGAGCGGATTTCTTACGGCCCAGAGAGTCGGTCAGGAAACCGCCGACCATCGTAAAGATACCGTTGATGACCGGATAGAACATCAGGATCAGGTTGACGGCATTGTCGTTCATGACGCCGTGATACTTGCCTGCTTCCAGCATCGGCTGATACTTGCCGGTATAACCGGTCGAGAACGCCATGATCAGAGCGACGATCGCGATGGCTCTGGTCTGCCTGTGCGTAAAGATGTATTTGAAGGCACCCCAGACGGAGATGCTGTTTTTCTTTTCCTTTTCTTCCGCCAGTTTCTCGGCTTCAGCGGCAGCTTTTCTTTCTTCTTCGGTTGATCTTAGATACTGCAGTCTCTTCTGCGTGTAGACCGGGGTCTCTCTGACGAAATAGATCGCAGCGATACCGATGACGAAGGCCAGAACGATCGGAATGATGAAGACGTTTCTCCAGGTGCTTGGAACTTCACTGTTGACAAACAGTTTGACGAACAGACCCAGCAGCGATACCGAAATCAGCGCAAGACCCTTGGTGATGGAACACAGTTTCGCGCGATGCTCCTTCGGTGCGCATTCCATGATGTATATGACCTGCATGTCGTTCGGCGTGAAGAAGGTCATGATGACCGTACCAAGAATGTACAGAGGCACGCTCTTGGAAATGATGCATACCAGCATGCCAACACCCATGCCGATGGTATTGATGATCAGGAAGATCCTTCTGCCGAACTTGTCGGCCAGGGACTTGTAGAAAGGCGATACCAGGTAGATCAGATAAGCACCGGTCGTTACCAGACCCAGCGTACCTGATGCCGTATTGTATTCGGATGAACCAAAAGTGGTATTGAACAGATCGCAGATCGTCTGCGTTTCTACAACGCCTCTGACGCTGGAAGCGAGTTCATCGACAAAGTAGATGACGCTCAGAACAATGATCAGAATCGCGAAATAGTGCCTGTGATTGTGAAAAGCTTCGGCTTTTTCCAGTTTCTCAAGCTCTTTTCTTTCTTTTTCGGTTTTTGTCATATGATTTTATCTCCTTAATGAAACCTCTTACATTATAAATAAAAACTTCTCTTGCGAGAAGTCGTTTTCCTGATGATTTGCGGTTTACTGTTTCTTTTTCACTTTTATTTCCGAGGAGACGATCGCTTCGTTCGGACAGACCAGAACGCACAGGTGGCATCCTACGCACTTGTCCGGAAGAAGAACGGGTTTCCCTTCTGTAATGCGGATCGCCTGATGTCCTCCGTCCATGCAGGAGACGAAACACCTCTGACATCCCACGCATTTTTCCCGCAGAAAACGCGGATAAATGATGTAGGACCTGTCCAGTTCTTCCGAAGGAACGATGCCTCTGATCGTAGATCCCTCTATCTGTCTGATAGAGCTGTATCCGTGCTGCTGCAGATATAAGGCGAGACCGTCCCTGAGATCGTCGATGATCCTGTATCCGTAAAGCATGACCGCGGTGGTGATCTGAATGCTGTCGGCCCCCAGGACGAGGAATTCCAGAGCGTCTTTCCAGGTCTCTATGCCTCCCATGGCGGTAATGTGCTTTCTTTCCAGATTCCTGTCTTTCGAAAGCTCGGCTATAAAGCGCAAGGCAATCGGCTTGACGGCTTTCCCGGAGTATCCACCGATCGAAGCGTTAAATACGCCGTCGGTTGGATCGATGTCCACATCGATCAGACTCTTGATCGTGTTGATTGCCGCAACGCCGTCCGCACCTCCTCTTATTGCCGCATCGGCGCTTTCTTCGATATGCGTCACGTTCGGCGTCAGCTTGGCGATACAAGGAAGGCTGCTGTGCTGCTTCACGATCCTGGTATAGCGTTCCACCAGTTCCGGGATCTGTCCTACGTCGCTTCCGGTATGTCCTTCCGTCATGTTCGGACAGGAGAAATTCAGTTCCAGAGCGTCAGCGCATTCTTTATCGATCACATCGGCCAGATACGCCCATTCTTCGTCGTTCCTGCCCATGATCGAGATCATTAGAAACCTGTCGGGATAGTTCTTCTTGAGTCTCTTAAAGATGTCGATGTTTTCGACCAGGGAATGATCGGAAAGCTGTTCGATGTTCTTGAAGCCGATGACTCTTCCCCTGTCCGATCTGATTGCGGAAAAGCGCGGGGAAGCTTCATGGATGTCCATCAGACACACCGTCTTGAAACATGCGCCTGCCCAGCCGGCCTCAAAGGCCCGAGCGCACATGTCATAAGTGGAGGATACTACGGAAGAAGAAATCAGAAAAGGATTCTCCAGAGGAAAACCGCAGAAATCAGTCTTTAGGACGCTGTAGTCGATCGGTTTCTTTTCATTATCTTCCGCATACTGTAAAAGTATCTTCCTGATATCGATCTTCATCGGGCAGGCTTTCCGGCACCTTCCGTCACAGTGAAGACACGGGATGGAACCGTTCAGTCTGTTCCTGACAACATCCTCGTTCTCGAAATACAGACTTCTCAGCAGCCTGTCGGGATCAAAGACGCCGCAGGCCTTCCTGCAGGGGGCATCGTTGCAAAGCAGACAGTCGTTGTAATTCATAACTCTCTCCTATCTTGATGAACAAAACCTCATAAGAGGTTTTGCGTTAATCTACTTTCATGTCAACCGGATCGGAAATCCTGTCCATCAGCAGCTGCGGATGTTCGATCAGATACTTGCCAAGCTGAAGCGATCTGGCGAAGTAGAACCCGTCGGCGATCCTTTCATCCAGCGTAGCCGTGATATCGACGACATCCCGGCCTTCGGCGTTCTTTCTCATCGTGCCGATCGTGATCATCATCGAATTGGTGCCGAAATTGCTTAGATGGTGGTAGCAGGAATCGGCCTTTATCGAACCAAGATTCGCCAGCAGGCAGGTGGTATAGTTCGGATCGCCCTTCTTCAGATCTTCCGGATAGATCCCGTGGTATTCCATCCTGCTCAGGATCCAGAACAAGATCTCCAGAACGAAACGCGGAAGACTGCCGACGAACTGCATCGTCTTATCCAAAGAATTGGATCCGGCGGATCTGGCCTTTTCAACATCTCCCAGAATGATTCTGGAAATGGAATCCAGGTTCATGTCTTCCTTGACGTTCAGGGTCATCAGCGTCTCTACCGCCTCGTCTTCGAACTTCTGTTTCGCTACGAAAGACAGGGTGATGTCGTTGCGCTGCCAGTATTTCCTGCCGGCGATGAAGATATTGAGTTTCGGACGGTGGTAGATCATCTTGGCTACCGCCGTACAGATACAGTGGAAAAGCTTATAGTTGCTGCCCTCTTCCCTGTTGTGCTTGTCGATGAACTTCAGCAGGTCAGTAATATCCAGCATGACTGTCGTGGATACTTCCGCTTCCGTTCTTTTCGGCATGACGTATGGAACGATGGAATGAAACGGATCGGGATCATGCAGCATTACGGCATCTTTTCTTTTCATATTTCTACCTCTATCCGACAAACGTTCTGACTTTATCGTCGGCTTCGTACACGTTAACGCCTCTGATCGCCAGGCCGTCCGTTATCGTCGCATTTTTCAGTATTCCCTGCAGTTCCAGCAGTGAAATGCCAAAGGTTCCTTCATCATTGGTACAGAAAGGTCTGATCGTCTTACCGGTAAAGTCATAGGCATCCAGGAAGGAAGCCACGACTCTTGGATAGGTACGGTACCAGATCGGAAAACCGACATATATTACATCATACTGATCGATGTCCAGACGAGGTCCGCCTTTCATTGCGGGATGTTCGTTGTTCTCGTCCTCTCTTCTGGCTCTTCTGACGCAGTCGTCATAAGCGAACGGATAAGGATCCTCTTCTTCAATCTTGTACAGATCTCCTTTGGTCAGTTCGGCGATCTTCTCGGCAATGACCTCGGTATTGCCTTTTGTCAGTACGACAACCTCGTTGTCCTGCAGGTTCTCTCCTACATGGGAAAAGTA
>JAFONG010000072.1 GCA_017418585.1 Erysipelotrichaceae bacterium
AGTTCGCCCGTTACTATACTCCGGCAGTCTGCTACAGCGCTCTTGCTCTGGCAATACTTCCGGTACTGTATATCCGTTTTTTCCGAAACGGTCCATGGACCTGGTCTACCTGGATCTTCCGGGCATTGACCTTTCTGGTCATCTCCTGCCCTTGCGCTCTGGTTATATCCATTCCTTTGACTTTCTTTGCCGGGATCGGCGGAGCAAGCAGAGCGGGAATCCTGGTAAAGGGTTCCAACTATATTGAAGCTTTATCCAAGACGAAGTATGTCGCCTTCGACAAGACGGGAACGGTAACAATGGGTGTCTTTGAGGTTACCACGATTCACAACAGCAACCTCACCAAAGAAGAACTGCTGGAATACGCCGCCCTTTCTGAAGCATACTCCAATCATCCGATCGGAAAGTCGATCGTCAGAGAGTATAAGAAGGAAATCGACAAGGAACGTATCGAATCGGTCAAGGAAATTGCAGGAAAAGGAATCAGCTCAATCATTGACCACAAAAGCGTTCTGGTCGGAAACGAGAAACTGATGGCCGATCATCAGATCAAGGTGGATGAATGTCATGACGAAGGAACGATCGTTCATCTGGCCATCGACGGAGAGTATAAAGGACATATCCACATCGGTGATCGGATCAAGGAAACATCTTCTCAGGCAATCAGAGAACTGAAAAAGCTCGGCGTCAAGAAAACGGTGATGCTGACGGGGGATGAAGAGAAAGTCGCCAGAAGCGTTGCCGAGAAACTGAAGATCGATCAGATCTATGCCAGACTGCTGCCGCAGGACAAGGTTTCTGCCGTTGAAAAGCTGTTAAAAGAAAAACAGACCGAGGAAACCCTTGCCTTTGTCGGAGACGGAATCAACGATGCACCGGTCATTGCTTTGGCCGATGTCGGTATTGCGATGGGGTCTCTTGGATCCGATGCCGCCATTGAAGCCGCGGATATCGTGCTGATGAACGACGACCCGCTGAAGATCGCCCAGGCCATCCGTATCGCTTCCAAATGCATGCGCATCGTTTATGAAAACATCTGGTTCGCAATCGGCGTCAAGATCATCTGTCTGATCCTGAGTGCCTTCGGCATTACCAACATGTGGCTGGCCGTCTTTGCGGATGTCGGTGTCATGGTGATTGCCGTTATCAATGCGATCAGAGCTCTGAGAGTGAGGAAACTTTCATGAAACATACAGATGACAATACCTTGTACGACGTAGCGGAACTGTTCAAGAACTTCTCCGATTCAACAAGGATCAGAATACTCTACTGCCTGATCGAAAACGAGAGAAGCGTTACGGAAATCGCCGATCTGCTGAACATGAACCAGTCGGCTATATCCCATCAGTTAAGAATACTGAAAAACAGCAAACTGATCAAAAACCGCAGAGAAGGAAAAACCGTCTATTACTCTCTGGCTGACGATCATGTCTACAACATCATCTCTCAGGGAATCGAACACGTAGAAGAATAAAACCTGCCTAAGCAGGTTTTATTTTTTATTGATCATTTCATTCAGCCAATTGTAGAGATCTTCATATACGGTTTCTTTATCCGTTTCATTCAGAATCTCATGACGGTCATTCTGATACAGTTTCAGTCTGACATCCCTGATTCCCAGATTCTTCATGTATTCTACGGAAGCTTCTACTTCCTTGCCGAAGGATCCTACAGGGTCCTCCTGCCCCGATACGAATAGGAGCGGAAGATCTTTCGGGACCCTGTTCATCAGTTCTTTGTCGTGAAGTCTTAGGATACCCGTAAACATGTTGTAAAATCCGTTCAATGTAAAGACGAAGGTGCATCTAGGTTCGTTTCGGTACCAGTCGACGATCTTTTCGTCTTTGGTCAGCCAGTCGGAAGGCGTTCTGGCAGGTTCAAAACGCTTGTTGTAGGCACCAAAAGCGAGACTGTTTACCAGATTGCTGCGGTGTCTCCAACCTTTAAACAGGGCAATGGTCTTGCACATCAGCATTGCCGCTTTCAGCTTGTATTCCGGTTCAAATCCCGTGCCCATGATGATGGCTCCATCCAGTTCATCCCCATGTTCCGCTATGTACTGTCTGGCATAGAAAGAACCCATGGAGTGGCCTAAGAGAAAATACGGGACATTGGCATACTCTTTCTTGACTGTTTCTGTTAGCTTATACATGTCATCCAGCAGGACCTGGTTTCCGTTTTCGCCGAAATAACCCCAGTCATCCTTTGACCTGACGGATCCGCCATGTCCAAGATGGTCGTTTCCGACTACAAGAAAACCCTTGTCACAGAGGTATTTCGCAAATCCGTCATAACGGTCGATAAACTCGTCCATTCCGTGCGCGATCTGCAGTACTGCACAGACCGCTTTTTCCGGTTCGTACTTCACGGCTCTGATGTCAGCCATCTTTCCTGACGACTGGAATGTGAATTCGGTTTTTTTCATATCTCTTCTCCTCTTGCGATCTCTACCGATGCATAAAGAATCATTACGCACAGCAGCGGATCATCCGTTTTATCTATTTCAAGCTCACCGTTTCTGATCTTCATGATACCCGGGATCTCTCCCTTAGAGCTGTCTCCATGAAACTCCATTCCTTCAGGCAGTATCCGGTAATGATCTTCTTCCCTTACCATCTGACCCTTTGTTTCATCAAAGGCATCACAAAAAACGACCTCAGGAACCGCTTTGCCGACATCCAGCTGCACATACCCCAGTTCATTGTCTTTTCCATCGAAGATCCTGGTACGGTACTTGAAAGCGAAATCATAGATTCCCCAGAAGACTGTATGATCATTTTCATCCTTCAGTTCCGTTTTCTTTCTGTTACTCAGATCATCCGGATCGTATCTCAGTATCATAACTTAATTCTATCAAATTATCTTATAATGAAAACATGGAATACATTAAATTAAACAATTCGGATCTGACTGTTTCCAGACTGTGTCTTGGATGCATGTCGTTCGGCGAACCCGATCAGGGGCAGTACCAATGGACATTAAACTACGAAGATTCAGAAAAGATCATTCTTAAGGCACATGAATACGGAATCAACTTCTTTGACACCTCAAACAACTACTCCGGCGGTTCTTCGGAAGAATACCTGGGAAGAGCCATTAAACATTTCAAACGGGATGAGATCGTCATTACCACGAAGTGCTATTTCAACGAAGGAAAGCTTTCACCGGAAGCGATCCACAGAGAAGTGGCGAAGTCTCTGAGGCGTCTGGATACGGATTATATCGATATCCTGGTCCTGCACCGTTTCGACTACGATACGCCGGTAGAAGATACGCTGAAAGCTTTAAACGAAGAAATCAAGGCGGGTCATATCCATTACTACGGTGCAAGCGCCATGTACGGCTATCAGTTTGCGGAATACTGCTACAAGGCAAAAGAGCTTGGCTATCAGCCATTCACAACACTTCAGAATCATTATTCGCTGATCTATCGCGAAGATGAAAGAGATCTGATCCCCGTAGCCAATCAGTTCCATGTGTCAAGGACTTCATTTGCTCCGTTCGCTGCCGGAAGACTGGCAAGAAAAGACTGGGCATCCGATTCCGTCAGATATCAGCTCGACAGCAGAGAAGGCACCAGATACGACAAGACCGAGGAAATGGACAAGGCGATCGCCTTGAGAGTCTATGATCTATCTACCAGATACAGCTGTTCCATGACCAATATCTGTCTGGCATGGCAATACGCAAAGGGCGTCGATGCACCGATCATCGGCATCACCAAGGAGAAATATCTGGATGACGCAATGAACTGTTTCAACGTAAAGCTCTCGCAGGAAGACATCGCTTATCTGGAAGAACTCTACGTTCCCCATCCAATCAATTCCAATCGATAAAAAGAGCCTTATGGCTCTTTTTAATACCGATATTCATGATCTCCTATCGTATAGGATGTATCCGGCTGTTCGTCCGGATAGGCTTTTCTGATCTCGATGAGATTGAGCACATCGTAACCATTGGTCTTCAGGAAATTCAGCATCGTATCGTTGTTTGGATGGACGTAAAGATACAGCGTATCATTGCCATGTTCCGCGGCTATGCTTTGCGCTCTATCCAGAAGCATCTTTCCGATACCTTTTCTTCGATATTCCGGACGTACATAGATGGATTCCAGCCATACGACATCATCCTCGATCCTGCATACTCCATAGGCAACATACTTCCCGTTATCCGCTATCGCAAAGATCGGATAGGAACGTTTCAGATAATACCGCAGTTCCTCCAGCATGTCGTCAACATCCGCCGTCACGGTATTGCCTTTCAGCTTCGCCAAAGTCTTTCTGAAATCGGAGCACAGATAGACCAGACCGTAGACGTTGTCTTCATCGATATCGATAAAACGGTAGTTGTGCTTTGCAGAGACAGTCTCTTTCTGCTTCGGCTGGAACGGCTGCTGATTGCCATACGGTTCATTTCCTTCCAGATATTCTATTCCGTAGTATTCGCACCACTCGATCGCAATGCTTTCGTGCGCCGCATCTAGATAATCGTACCATCTCTCCGTCAGGCCGAATCTGTCCAGTGTCATCCGGAATCTTCTGAATGCACCACTGCCCTTGATGCTTTCTGAAAGCCAGCCCTGCGCCTCTTCATCCGTCAGATCTTCGATGAACCGTTTCATCGTGCCGTAGTCGTCGATCTGCTTGTGGGACGGAAGCGGAATGAGCTGCTTCTCATTCAAGGAGTCGTCATCTTTCGTGATGATCCTTTCCTCGGGAATATAGTAATAGAACTGCGTACCGACATCGGTCTCGTCGATCGCGGTAACGACTTCATCCAGTTTTATCTGCATAAATGCCCCCTTTCCGATTATTATACGAACAGGACCGTATATGGTCCTGTTTTACTTTCTTTTCTTCAGTTCCCGAAGCGTTGTCCGGTAGGCTTCCTCTTCATAAGGATAAGGAATATCCTGATAAACCTCGGTGCAGAACATCCTGACGATCTCTTTCATGAATTCCGGATTCTTTACCAATACCGGACCGATGATATGCGTTCCGTAAAGGTTCTTGTAGTGATAGCCTTCATAGCTGTTATCCGCAAGAGAAGCCTCCTTGAATTCGTAGTCGAAGAGCCTGTATTCTTCTCCTCCATGAATCAGGGTGGACTTGTTGATGAATCCGACAACTTCGCCGATGCTGGAGTTTTTGACGATCACGTCTCCGGTATAGCGTTTTTCCTGCGTCTCTACGGTAAAATCGAGAATGCCCAGCGCCTTGTTTCCGTCAATGGATGTCCCAAGAAGCTCCATCGCATTTCCGGTAAACAGAGCCGTCTTGCCGCTTTCGATATATAAAGAAAGATACTGCTGATAACGGATCAGATCCTTCAAGGCAACAAGCTGCTTTTCTTCCGTGCCGGATCCCATGTAGATGAAATCGTACTGCATCAGATTGATCGTATCTTCTACTTCTTTCCTGTCGATGACGACAGGGATTCCTTGATCCTTCAGATGGCGGCACAAAAGAGTGACGTTCGCATAATCGCCGTACAGATTCATCAGATTCGGATAAAGATGCAGGATTTTCATATTACTCCGTTTCAACCTCTTTCAGGAATTTCGCCTCATCAGAGAAACAGGTCATCACAAAGAGGTCGCCCTCTGATTTGAAACGCAGACAGGAGACGGCTGTCTCAATGCTTCTGCGTAATGTGACCTTTTCCATGTCGATCCCGGCGTTCTCCAGTCTAACCGCAACATCGCTGATGTATTTTCCGGCAACGATGATCTTCTTGACGTTCTCGCTCTGCAGAAGCTCAAAGCTGATGTCCCAGAGCCAGGATGTATCGGAAGTAAAGTACTTCCGGCTGATATCGTCAATGATCAGAAGCAGAGTCACGGCATTGCTGTAGCCGGCAACATAATCCAGATTGCGGTTATAGGATATCGTGTTCTCGTGTTTCGAGATCAGCAGCGTTCCTTTCTTGTCTCCCAGTTTAAATTCTCTGATCCTTCCATTCTGAATCAGATAGTTGTTCAGGGCATCGCAGATTACTTCTTCTTTGATACCCGCCAGAGAAGCGACAGCGAAAGCAGCCAGGACATTGTAGGCGTTGTAGACGGAACGGAAAGCCATGTCCAGATGGTAGCGGTTGTTGATTGTAAGCTTCCCTTTTTCCAGAGAAATCGATGTAATGGCGAAGTCAGGATCGTTTCTTTTGAATCCGCAGTTCAGACATCTGTAATTTCCGACATGGGCAAAATGACGGTATTCATAATCCATTCTGGAATGACATACCGGACAGTAGTAACCGTCGTCATACAGACTGCCGCATTCTTCGGTAACATACTGGTTGTCGTTCATGCCGAAATAGACGGCACTCTTTTCGATAGCCAGTGACGACACCAGAGGGTCGTCGGCATTCAGGATCAGTTTCGTCTCATCCCTTAACGATTTGCGTATGTCTTCCAGAACATACTCCGGATGGCCGTTGCGGGTCATCTGATCACGGTACAGATTGTTTATGACATAGTATGTCGGAGCGAAATACTTGAAAATATACTTGGCATACCTTTCATCGGTTTCCAGCAGCAGAACGTCCTTGCGGAATACACCGGCATTCGTAGAATTCGAAAGAATCAGGGTAGCTGCTCCTTCGATCTGATTTGAACCTTCACTGTTGCAGGCAACGGTCTTTCCGGACTTTTCCAGAATGCCGCGGATCATTTCGACCGTCGAAGTCTTTCCGTTTGACCCCGTAACGGCGATGATGCATTCCGGCATCTGTATCCTGCTTAAAACATCCGGACAGATCTTTAGGGCGATCTTACCCGGAAGACTGGAACCACGACCAAAGCGCTTGCCAACGGCTTTGGCCAGTTTGCAGATCAGAATCGCCAGTACTTTTCTCATATTTTTATTATACCAACAGAATAATGAATCTTACTCTTTTCTTAACAGACAACGGATCCGACTTCCATTTCGGAAGTCAGCAGTTCCAGTTTCTCTTTTCCGTTTTCTTCCTTTACGGCTGATAAAAGCATGCCCTGCGAATCCAGACCCCTGATCTTCCTTGGTTTCAGATTCATCACGGCGATGACCTTCTTCCCAACGAGCTCTTCCGGCTTGTAGTACTGTGCCACGCCGGAAAGGATCTGGCGCTGTTCATAGCCAAAATCGACCTGGAAGACCAGAATCTTGTCGGCATCCGGATGCTTCTTGCATTCAAGGACTTTACCCACAACCATCTCGATTTTTTCGAAGTCGGAGAATTCAATTTCGGCCTTGTGTTCGACCTTAGGTTCAGGAGAACCGAGCAGAGCATGAACTTCTTCCATGATCTTATCCGGATCGAGTCTGGCAAAAAGCGGTTCAGGCTTTTCAGTGACCTTGTTGCATTCATAGGCACCGAATTCCAGCAGCGAATCATATGAAGTCTGTTCCGTATTGATCTGTTCGTAGACCTTGGCAGCCGTTTCCGGCATGAAAGAAGAAAGCAGTACCGTACCGATCCTGATGCCTTCCAGCAGGTTATAAAGGACGGTGTTGAGCCTTGCCTTGTTTGCTTCATCCTTGGCAAGCAGCCAAGGAGCGGTCTCGTCGATGTACTTGTTGCATCTTCTGAACAGTTCGAGTATCGCTTCCAGGGAATCTCCGACCTTGAGTTCATCCATCTTTCCATCGACAATCTTCACAGTATGCAAAGCGAACTCCTTGAGCTCGTCATCGAGCGGGTCGTTCACGAATTCTTTGTTCAGCCGGCCACCGAAATACTTGTTGGTCATGGCGACAGTCCTGTTGACCAGGTTGCCGAATACGTTGGCCAGATCGGAATTGATCCTCTCGATCATCAGTTCCCAGGTTATGGTACCGTCCTGAGCGAAAGGCATCTCGTGCAGAACATAGTATCTGACCGCATCGACACCAAAGAATCTGACCAGATCGTCGGCATAGATCGCATTGCCTTTGGACTTGGAAATCTTGTCTTCCCCTACCAGCATCCATGGATGACCGAATACCTGTTTCGGCAGCGGTTCACCGATCGCCATCAGCATGATCGGCCAGTAGATGGTATGGAATCTGACGATATCCTTGCCGATCAGATGCAGATCGGCCGGCCAGTACTTTTCATATAATTCATCGTTCTTGCCGCCCAGATGGAAACCGAGACCGGTGATGTAGTTGCTTAAGGCATCGATCCAGACATATACGACATGCTTGTCGTCGAAGTCGACCGGAATGCCCCATTTAAAGGAAGTACGCGAGACGCAGAGATCCTGCAGACCCGGTCTGATGAAGTTGTTGAGCATTTCGTTCTTGCGCGATTCAGGCTGAATGAATTCCGGATGGCTCTCGATGTAGTCTTCGAGCTGCTTCTGATACTTGCTGAGCCTGAAGAAATACGATTCCTCTTTCTCCATGTGTACCGGAGCTCCGCAGGTCGGACACTTGCCATCCACGAGCTGTGATTCGGTCCAGAAAGATTCGCACGGTGTACAGTACCATCCTTCGTATTCGCTCTTGTAGATATCACCCTGATCATAGAGCTTCTTGAAGATCTTCTGTACTTCCTTTTCATGATAGTCATCAGTGGTACGGATGAACTTGTCGTAGGAAGTATTCATCAGATCGAAGATCCTCTTAATCTCGCCGGCCTGAACATCGACGAACTCCTTAGGCGTCATGCCTGCCTTCTTTGCCTTCTCCTCGATCTTCTGACCATGCTCATCAGTACCTGTCTGGAATCTTACGTCATAGCCCTGCAGTCTTCTGTAACGGGCGATCGCATCGGCCATGATGATCTCATAGGTGTTGCCGATATGCGGCTTGCCGCTGGCATAGGCAATTGCCGTTGTAATGTAATACTTTCCTTTGTTTTCCATACTATCCTCCATAAAAAATAAAAAGGTGATTCCAAGGGCGCAAAAGCGCGGTACCACCTTTACTTGTCGCTTCATTCCCTTAACGCAGGTCTACGTCCCGTTCTACATATCGCACGGAAAGCTCCGGATCCATCTTCGCCCATCCTCACTGCCGATTTTCACCAGTCATCGGCTCTCTGCAAGTCTCGAATGAACGATCTATCCTTCAAAGCTATTTCTATCATAGCATATTGTTTTAAAAAACCATATGCCTATTTCTGATTCATATGGTTAATGATTACGTTGGCGGTAATATCCCCGGTCACGTTCAGTGAGGTATAGACCATGTCCAGCAGCTTGTAGATGCCGGAATAGAAACCGATGAAGTCCAGAGGAATACCCAGCAGCTGCAGATAAGTCGCTCCGATCACCACGCCTCCGTTAGGAATGCCGGGAGCAGACATGTTGATCAGTACAGCTGACATCAGCATCAGCAGATATCTGGACAGCGTTATTTCTACTCCAAACAGTCTGCTGCAGAACAGCCCCAGCAATGAAAAGGATACTGCACCGCCGCACATGTGAATCGTACAGCCCAAAGGGACGACCACATCGGTAATCTCCTCCGGAACGTTGAATTCTTCCTTGCAGGTCTTGATCGTATAAGGAAGAGTTGCGCTGGAGGAGCAGGTCGTTACCGTCATCAGCCAGATCCGGTTGACTTTTCTGATAAATGTCAGAGGAGACATCCTGCAGATGATCAAAACAGGCAAAACCATGACGACAGCAAGCGTAATCAAGGCACAAAGATAGGCGGTCAGGATGTATCTGACTCCAACGCCAAGCAGCACGGAACCGTAATGCGCCACAGTTACGGAAATCAGCGAGAATACTGCAAACGGCGTTAGGTACATGAAGTATTCCAGGATCCTGAACAGGAACTCCTTTATTCTTCTGATTCCTTTTATCAGCCTGTCTCCGCTCTTAAACATGGAACACAGATATCCAATCAGGAAAGAAACCGCAATCACAAAAAACAGATAAGAACCTGTCATGAATTTCTTTAGATCCCTCGGGATCAGATTCAGGAACATCTGTTTCAGATCGAACTGTGTCGTAGAGCCGTTCCACTCCACTTCTTCCAGAACAAATCCCCTGCCGGGATCGACGATCATCGCGACCAATGAAGAAAGCAGAAAAGTCGCAACGAACATCGCCGCAAACAGCAGGACTGTCTTGACGACCATCCGGTTCTTCAGATTTCTGGAATCATAAACGGATACCGTAATGCTGGTAAAGACGACCGGAACGATCATGTATTTCAGGAAAGTGATGTACCAGGTTCCAATAAAGGCGATATGATCTACGTATTCTGAAAAGAATAATCCGAAGATTATTCCCATAAGCAATGCAATAAATGTAAAGAGACTAAGATTCTTTTTCATTGTTAAATCTGTGATTTCAGATAGGCAAACAGGAAATTGCTGATATCTCCGTTCATGACCTTATCCACGTTGCCTTCTTCATAATTGGTACGGTGATCCTTGACAAGCGTATAAGGACAGAATACGTAGGAACGGATCTGTGAACCCCATTCGATCTTCTTCTGTTCGCCTTTCAGGGCTCTCTTTTCGTTTTCTCTGTCTTCGATCGCCTTCTGATAGAGCTTGGCTTTCAGAATGCTCAGGCACTTCTCTCTATTCAGGATCTGCGATCTCTCGGATTGCGAAAAAGCCATCAGTCCGGTCGGAATGTGTTTCATGCGGACGGCAGAATCGGTCTTGTTGATGTGCTGACCGCCGGCTCCGGAAGAACGCATCGTATCGACTTCCAGGTCTTCATCCCTGATTTCGATGTCGATCTCGTTGTTGAATTCAGGCAATACTTCTACCGAAGCAAACGATGTGTGTCTTCTGCTGGAAGCGTCAAACGGCGAGATACGGACCAGACGATGTACGCCGGATTCTCCCTTAAGATAGCCGTACGCCATATCTCCCTTGATACAGACCAGGCAGGACTTGATTCCCGCTTCGTCGGCTTCTTCATAGTCGATCACCTCAAATCCGTAACCGTTGTTCTGGGCATAGCGCTGATACATTCTGAAAAGCATCTCCGCCCAGTCCTGAGACTCCGTTCCGCCCGCTCCCGGATGAATTTCCAGCAATGCGTTGGAATGGTCGTAATCGTTGGACAGCAGGACCTTGATTTCGAATTCCTCGAAGTTCTTGCTGACTTCATTGTATTCCTCGTTCAGCAGTTCAAACAGCTCCGCATCGTAGTTCTTCGTCAGTTCATCGACTTCACTCAATAAAGAGGTAATATCCTTCTCATTGCGATAATATCTGTTTCTCAGATCCTTTAAAGTATTGTATTCCTTGATAACGCTCTGGGCTTTCTTCTGATCCGACCAGAACGTTTCTGAACTCTGCTGCTGTTCCAGCTCGTTTAACTTATTATCGATAGACGCGAAGTCAAAGAGAGTCGCCTAAATCTTTTAGCTTCTTTAAGGAAGTGTTCAGGCCTTGTTTCATTTCGTATATTTCCACGTTATTTCTCCTTTATAACGATTTTCAGATTATTACAGAAGGTCACGACATCGTTGGATATCGTATTCATCATCATTTCAAATAGTTCGTAGCCCTCTTCCACATATGCCTGCAGAGGATTGTTTTGCGCATAGGAACGCAGATGAATGCCCTCTCTCAGTTTGGACATGACATCGATCTGATTCTGCCAGGCACGGTCCATCAGTCTTAGAACCATCGTTCTTTCTACCGGCAGGATCTGCTTCCTTACCGGCTTGATCTTGTTTTCATAGGCACCGAAAGAAGCCTCCTGGCACTTGGCGATGGTTTCTTCTCTGCCCAGACCTTCGATCATCTTCTGATCAAAACCGGAAACACCCATGTTGTTAAGACGTCTGGCAATCGATTCGGTATCGATGATCTCCTTCTTGCCGTCGATGCTGACATTGGATTCAACGATGTTTTCCATCTCTCTCTTGAACATGTTCTCGACAACGGAATGAATGTCCTCGTTCTCCAGAATGAAGTTTCGCTGGGCATACATCGTTTCTCTTTGCTGACGCATGACATCGTCATAGTCCAGCAGTGCCTTACGGATGTCGAAGTTAAGGCCTTCAACACGTTTCTGTGCGCTGGATATGGCCTTGGTAACGGTCTTGTTTTCAATTGGGATATCGCCCATCTGAGCAAATAGTCCGGAAATACGTTCAGATCCGAATCGAACCATCAGTTCATCTTCCAGAGACACATAGAAACGGGAATAACCCGGATCTCCCTGTCTACCGGAACGTCCTCTCAGCTGGTTGTCGATACGTCTGGATTCATGACGTTCTGAACCGATGACCGCCAGTCCTCCCAGTTCACGTGATCTGTCGGTCAGCTTGATGTCGGTTCCACGGCCCGCCATATTCGTGGCTATGGTGACAGAACCCTCTCTGCCGGCCTTGGCGATGATATCTGCTTCTCTGGCGTGGTTCTTGGCATTAAGTACTTCATGCCTGATCCTGGCCTGCTTGAACATTCTGGATATCAGTTCAGATGTTTCAACGGATATCGTACCTACAAGGACAGGCTGTCCTTTCGCATAAAGCTCCTTTACTTCTTCCAGCAGGGCATGATATTTCGCTTTCTTCGTGCCGAATACCAGATCGGCGTTGTCCATTCTTATTACCGGTCTGTTGGTAGGAATCTCCACGACCCGCATATTGTAGATGGAAAGGAATTCTTCCTCTTCTGTCTTGGCTGTACCGGTCATACCCGCAAGCTTGTTGTAGAGACGGAAGAAGTTCTGATAGGTAATCGTCGCCAGCGTAGTCGTTTCCTGTTTGATCGGAACGCCTTCCTTGGCCTGTATCGCCTGATGCAGACCGTCGGAATACTCTCTGCCCGGCATCTTACGGCCGGTATTCTGGTCGACGATGATGACTTCCTGTTCTTCAACGACGTATTCTACGTCCCTGGACATGATGTAGTTGGCCTTTAAAGCCTGATTGATGTAGTGAACCAGGGAAGTGTTTTCCAGATCGTAAAGGTTCTCAACGCCAAAGGCTCTCTCGCCCTTGTGAACGCCTTCCTCGGTCAGCTGGACATTCCTGTCCTTGACATCGATGACATAGTCTTCATCCTTCTTAAGACGTTTCACGAATCTGTCCGCATTGATATACTGATTGGCCGTCTTCTTCTCTCCGCCGGAAATGATCAAAGGAGTTCTTGATTCATCGATCAGGATCGAGTCAACCTCATCCACCAAAGCAAAATTGAGCGTCCTTAAGACCCTGTCTTCCACCCTGGTAACCATGTTGTCACGCAGATAGTCGAAACCGACTTCCGCATTCGTCGTGTAGGTAATATCGCATTCATAGGCCTTGCGCTTCTCGGCCGGAGTCATGGACCTCAGATTCAGACCGACAGTAAGTCCTAAAAACCTATGGATGGCTCCCATCCACTCGCTGTCTCTTTGTGCCAGATATTCGTTGACCGTAATGACATGGACACCGTCTCCGGGCAAGGCATTCAGATAGACGGCCATGACTGAAGTCAGGGTCTTTCCTTCACCGGTCTTCATCTCGGCGATATCGCCGCGGTGCAGAACGTATGCGCCTTCCAGCTGGCAGAAGAATGGATATTCTCCGATCACCCTTCTGGCGGCTTCTCTTGCCACCGCAAAAGCCTCGACCTGAATATCATCCAGGGTCTCTCCGTCATCCAGACGCTTCCTGAATTCGACCGTCTTTTCTCTCAGCTGTTCATCACTTAAAGCCGCCATCTGATCCTTCAGGGCATCGACAGGTATGACAGCTCTTTCCACTTCATTCAGAATCTTTTTATCGCTATTAAAGAATTTATCTAATAAACCCATATGTTCTCCAATTCTTTCATTATTATAGCATCTGCCTATAAAAAAGTTGACCTTATTAGCCAACTTTCTGTTCACGATTACTCTTTGATCTCTTGTATATTATGAGCTTGAAGTCCTCGATCGCCTTCAACTAATTCAAATTCAACTGGTGCTCCCTCGTTGATGGTTTTATAACCATCCATGATTAATTGAGAATAATGGAAAAAGACGTCACGACCATCATCTGCTGTAATGAAGCCAAATCCCTTAACCTTATTGAATCTTTTAACCTTTCCTAACATTTCCTTATTCTCCTTTAGAGTATATTTTATCATACTTTATTTTTAAAAGAAAAGTGAAACTATTTGTTAGCCAGGGATAACGCTCTGACATGTCCTGCCTTGTCCTTTATCGCCTCATAGACACCCACGATAGAAGACCCTGTCGTAATCACGTCATCCACGATCAGAGCTTTATTCAGCTTCTCTCCCTCATAGATGTAGTTGTCCCTCATTCTGCTTCTTTCTCTGGCGTTCTTTCCTTCCTGTATGAGATCCTCCTTCATTCTTAGACCTCTTGCTCTAGGAAGTTTCACATCTTCGAATATCAGCTCCAGATGATCAAATCCCCGCATCTGTCTTTTCTTTTGGCTGCTTGGCACAAACAGGATGTGATATCCGAAATACCGGATCCCGATGTAGTCTTTCAGTGAATACAGAAAGACGTCCTTCAGCGCTTCGTCGCAGCATTCCTTGTACTGCAGCAGCATGCTTTTGAAAATACCGTCATATTCATAGAATACCTCCGTCTTCAGTTCTCCCAGAAGTATGTTCTTTCTTTTCACTTTCAGCATCCTTCTGCATTCGATGCACAAAGGATCTCTTTCCAGAAACAGGGAAGTAAACGTGATCTTCTTTATTTCCCTGTCGCAATAGATACACCTCATAAGTAGGAATTCGCTTTCTTCAGGTATTCCAGCGTTTCCCTGATGTTCGGATCAAAATGATCGGATATCACATAGGCGTCTCCCTCCACACAATCCGTTCCTCTTCCGACTCTTCCCAGCATCTGAATGAGATTGCTTTGATCGAATACGTTGGCGAAATTCATGATGATCACGCTGACGTTCTTGATCGTAATGCCTCTTTCCAGAACGGTAGTCGCAAAGATGAAACGGTATCTCTTATCGCGGAAATCCTCAATGTTTTTCTTTCTTTCCGGCAGATCGGCATAGACATAGGTACAGGAAAAGAAACGGGAAAAGATCCCGTAGAAGACTTTGCAGTCATGCCTGCTGGCGGTAAAGACAATGCATTGGTTTTCCATTCTTCTTAACAGCAGATACAGCACAAGCAAGGCGGGATACCTTGGCAGATAGAAGACCCTGGGAACAGCAAGTGGCCTGAAAGAAGGACGAACATAGAGCTCCACTGTCCGGTAAGGTCTTCTTCTCATGACTTTTCTTAAAGTATCATCTACGGTTGCCGTTGAATAAAGTATTCTTCCCTTGCAGGCGTTCACGGAGATATTCATCAGCGTTTCATTCCCTTTTAACGGAAACGCGTCCGCCTCGTCCAGAATCAGCAGGTCGAAAGTCTGATAATAACGGTAAAGCTGATGACAGGTGCAGACGATCAGATCTCCTGTCAGTTCGTCATGATGCCCTCCATAGACTCCCGTCACCTTTGCCTTAGAAAAAATCTTCTCAAAACGCTTTGTCAGCTCTATGACCACTTCTCTTCGCGATATCGCATAAGCCACCTTCAGTCCTCTGGATAGGTAATCGCTGATACTCGCAACGGCGATTTCCGTCTTCCCTGCCCCGCATACGCAGCACAGCAGCACGTCCCCGTATTTCAGATCCTCTACGCACTTTCCGGATGCTTCCAGCTGCTGATCGGTCAGCCTGTAATCGAATCCGTATTCTTCCGATCCTTCCGCTATTTCATAATCCAAAGGAAAGATCTCCTCCTCCAGCAGGATACGGGAAAACCGGATGCACTTCCGGCAGTAATAGCCTTTATGTCCTTTATAGAAATACGCAGGATCTTTATTTCCGCATCGCTTGCACTTCATAATCCCTCTATACATAATTCCCCAGAAAACCGCCGATTCCTGAACGATTTTAAAAAAAGAGCGAAACTGATACACTTAAGTTATGTCTAGGCTGCCTGAACAGTATCTTAAAAACATGAAAGAACTGCTGAAAGACGATTACGATCAGTATCTCGACTCTTTCAGCAAGAAGAGATATTACGGATTAAGGGTGAATACTTCCAAGATATCGGTGGAAGATTTTCTGAAGATCGCTCCGTTCCATCTGGAACCGATTCCCTGGACCGAAGATGGCTTTTATTATGAGGAAGAGGAACGTCCGTCCAGACATCCATACTTCTATGCGGGGCTCTATTACCTGCAAGAACCAAGCGCAATGCTTCCGGCAGAAGCGCTGCCGATCGATGAAGGCGACATCGTGCTGGATGCCTGTGCCGCTCCCGGAGGAAAGTCTTCCAAACTCGCGAACAGACTGAAAGGAAGCGGTTTTCTGGTATCCAACGACATCTCCGTATCCCGCTGCCAGGTCCTGCTGAAGAATCTGGAAACAATGGGCATCGTCAATGCCTGCGTCATGGCTGAAGACATCACAAAACTGGACCGTTTCGAAAACTTCTTCGACAAGATCCTGATCGACGCTCCCTGCTCCGGGGAAGGCATGTTCCGGAAAGAGCCTACATTGATCAGAGAATGGGAAGAAAAAGGAAACAGCTACTATTCCGATCTGCAGAAAAAGATCATTGCATCTGCCTTAAGACTTCTGAAAGAAGGAGGCAGGATGGTCTACAGCACCTGTACCTTCTCGCCTCAGGAAGATGAAGAAATCATCGATTACGCCCTGAGTATCTGTCCCGATCTGAAAGTCCTTCCGATCGAAACGGCAGAAGGCTTTGAACCGGGGATAAGCGATCATACAGGAAACTGCGTCCGTCTCTACCCGCATAAGATCAGGGGCGAAGGACATTTCATCGCCCTGCTGCAGAAGGGGAAAAAACCCTTAGGCAAGAAAAAGACGACCCTATATAAAAGTTTTTCCATCAGTGAAGACATATCCATCAAACTCCCGGAAGGCAATATCGTTCAAAGAGGTGAAAAACTCTACTATGAACCCGTAAGCGTTCCCGATCTGAAAGGACTGCGTGTTTTACGTTCCGGTCTCTTACTTGGCGAAATGAAACACGGCTGTTTTGAACCGTCTCAGAGCCTTTCTATGGC
>JAFONG010000001.1 GCA_017418585.1 Erysipelotrichaceae bacterium
CCAATGCGCCGGGCGTCATCGAACGTCAGCCGGTCAATGAACCGCTGCAGACGGGACTGAAAGTCATCGACTCCATGATCCCGATCGGCAAGGGTCAGAGAGAACTGATCATCGGCGACAGACAGACCGGAAAGACGGCCATCGCCATCGATACGATCATCAATCAGAAAGGTCGCAACGTGAAATGCATATACGTTGCCATCGGACAGAAGAACTCCACCGTTGCCCAGATCATCGAAAAACTGAATCAGCATCAGGCCATGGAATATACCACGGTTTTGGTAGCCGGAGCCAGCGAGCTTGCCTCCCTGCAGTACATCGCTCCGTATTCCGGCTGCAGTATCGGCGAATACTGGATGAACAGGGGTGAAGACGTTCTGATCGTTTACGACGATCTCAGCAAGCATGCGGTTGCCTACCGTACGCTGTCTTTACTGCTGAGAAGGCCTCCTGGAAGAGAAGCCTATCCGGGCGATGTCTTCTATCTGCATTCCCGTCTTCTGGAAAGAAGTGCGAGACTTTCGGATGAACTGGGTGGAGGTTCCTTGACGGCGCTTCCTATCATCGAGACCCAGGCGGGAGACATCTCCGCCTATATCCCGACCAACGTCATATCCATTACCGATGGACAGATCTTCTTACAGAGCGAGATGTTCAACAGCGGCATCAGACCGGCGGTAGACTACGGTCTATCCGTATCCCGTGTCGGATCTTCCGCTCAGACCAAGGCCATGAAGAGCGTATCTTCTTCACTGAAACTGGATCTTTCCCAGTATCAGGAAGTTCTGGATTTTGCCCAGTTCGGTTCGGATCTCGATCCATCCACCAGAGCCAGAATCAACCACGGCAGACACCTGGTAGAGCTTCTGAAACAGCCGCAGTATCAGCCGATGGCGACCCATGATCAGGTCATTCTGTTCTTCATGAACAGACAGGGTCTGCTGGATGACATTCCTTTGAACAGAGTAAGAGAATATGAGAAGGGGCTTCTGGAAGAGATGAACCGTTCCCATATGGAACTGATAGAAGAACTAAAAGAAAAGAAAAAGATCGATGAAGAACTCAACCGCAGACTACTGGAAGCGGTCAATGCCTTCACCGACAGATTCAAGACGACACAGCATTAAGACATATGGCAGGAACGCTCAGTGCGATCAGAAAAAGACTGCAGACGGTCAACTCGACAAAGAAGCTGATCAACGCTACCGAACTTGTCGCAACCGTCAAGCTGCAGAAATACAACCGTAAGACAGTGCAGAATACCGCTTATGCTGCCGATCTTTTGAAGTTCATTTCCGCAGCCGTAAAGGGAAAAAGACCGAAGGTCGAAGACAATCCCTACCTGATCCAGACCAAGGTCGACAATCCGCTGTATGTCGTGATCACCTCCAATTCCGGACTGTGCGGTTCCTACAACCAGGAAATACTCCGCTTTGTCGTCGAGAACGTACCGAAAGACGTTCCGATCTTCGCGATCGGTACGATCGGCTACAACTGGCTGCTGAAGAACGACTATCTGGTTGTCAAGAAATACGACGAACTGGAAGACGTACAGCCGAAGATCCTGAACTCTTTGTGCGACAATCTTCTGCATCTGTACAGGACCGACGAGATCTCCGAAATCAATGTCGTCTATACCACGTACGTCAATACGCTGACCTATCAGCCGACCATGATGAGACTGCTTCCGTTCCAGAGCGAACAGGTCGAAACGACAGACATCTTCCTGGAACCTTCACGGAACGAAGTGCTCAACAGACTGATCCCGATGTATGTTTCCTCGCAGATCTACGTCTGTTATCTGGATGCCAAGACCAGCGAGAACGCAGCCAGAAGAAACGCCATGTCCATGGCAAACAAGAATGCGGATCAGCTGATCGGCGATCTGCGTCTCAGTTACAACAAGGCCCGTCAGGCGGCGATCACGCAGGAAATGAACGAGATCGTTGCTTCGACGAGAAGATAGAAAGGAAGGGTGATCGGATGGATCGCAATACAGGAGAAGTCGTACAGGTCATAGGACCTGTCGTAGATATCAGATTCACGGAAGTGCTGCCGAAGCTGTACAACGCCGTTGTGATTCCTTTCGGCAGCGATCAGATCACCTGTGAAGTGGAACAGGACATCGGTGACGACAAGGTGAGATGTATCGCTCTGTCCCCGACCCACGGTCTGACCAGAGGAATGAAAGCCATCGATACCGGGAAAGCGATCGAGGTTCCGGTAGGAAAGGAAATCCTGGGCAGAATGTTCAATCTGCTCGGCGATCCGATCGACGGACTGGAGAAAATGCCGGAAGGTATTCAAAGGAACGTCATTCACAAGAAGGCTCCGAGTTTTGAGCAGCAGCAGACCAAGATCGAGATCCTGGAAACGGGTATCAAGGTCATCGACCTGCTTTGTCCGTATATCAAAGGCGGAAAGATCGGCCTGTTCGGCGGTGCCGGTGTCGGCAAGACCGTCCTGATGCAGGAACTGATCCACTCCATTGCCGTTGAACACAACGGTCTGTCCGTTGTTGCGGGCGTCGGCGAAAGAACCAGAGAAGGCAACGACCTGTATCTGGAAATGAAAGAAAGCGGCGTCCTGGAGAAGACGGTTCTGGTCTACGGACAGATGAACGAATCTCCGGGTGCCAGAATGAGAGTCGCCTTGAGCGCTCTGACCATGGCGGAACATTTCCGCGATGTCGACCGTCAGGATGTCCTGCTTTTCATCGACAACATTTTCCGCTTCTCGCAAGCCGGTTCCGAAGTATCTGCCCTGCTGGGAAGAATGCCTTCGGCCGTAGGCTATCAGCCTACCCTGGCTACCGAAATGGGTGAACTGCAGGAAAGGATCACTTCCACCAAAGACGGTTCCGTTACCTCCATTCAGGCCATCTACGTCCCTGCGGACGATTTGACCGACCCTGCTCCGGCAACGGCATTTGCCCACCTGGACGCCAAGACCGTCCTGGACCGCAAGATCGCATCCTCCGGACTCTATCCGGCAGTCGATCCGCTGGAATCTTCATCCAGAGCTTTGGATCCGAACATTGTCGGAGAAGAGCACTATGAAGTCGCTCTGCAGGTTCTGGGAATCTTGCAGAAGTACCACGATCTTCAGGACATCATCGCCATTCTGGGCATGGATGAACTCTCCGAAGAAGACAAGATCGTCGTCAGCAGAGCCAGAAGGATACGCAACTTCCTGTCTCAGCCGTTCTCGGTTGCCGAGAAGTTCTCGGGTCTTGAAGGCAAGTTCGTACCGCTGGAAGAGACCATCCGATCCTTCAGGGAAATACTGACCGGCAAGTATGACGCTTATCCGGAAGACGCCTTCGTCTATGTCGGCGCCATCGAAGATGTCGTCGCGAAAGCGGAAGGAAACAAGGATGCTGTTTAAAGTGGACCTGATCACATACAAGGGAATCTACCGGACGATCGAAACGGAGAAACTCAACGTTCCGACTTCGGAAGGCAGAAGAACCATACTGTCAAACCACATGCCGATCATGATGCCTTTAGCCATGGGCGTCATCGAGACCAGCAAGAACGGGAAACTTTCCCATTTTGCGGTAAACAACGGCATCATGTATTTTGAAAGCAATCAG
>JAFONG010000010.1 GCA_017418585.1 Erysipelotrichaceae bacterium
GACTGCGATAGAAAGAAACCGCAGTGTAAAGAACAGCCCATACAATACGGTGATGTTTGAAAGAGAAGCCGGAGTTCTTGAACTTCTGATGAAAGAAGGGCTGATCGGTTGATTGATTTGACCTGCTAGAAACAAAAAAGTACAGATCAGTCTGTACTTTTTAGATTCAATGGGGCGAACGATGGGACTCGAACCCACGCAATGCTGGAGCCACAATCCAGAGTGTTAACCAACTTCACCACGTCCGCCATGTGCTTTATTATTCTATCATAAGAATTATTTTCTTTTCAATGATAGAATGAGAATATGCTGGAAATAAAAGGGATCCGTTTTGAGGTAGAAATAACCCGAAAAAGAATCAAGAACATGTACCTTCGGGTAAACGGCGACAAGCTTATGGTTTCTGCACCTTACCTTATGCAGGAATGGCGGATCTACCGCTTTCTGGAAGAAAAAAGAGACTGGATCTACAAAGCATATGAAAAGTCTTCACAGAAGCAGAAGAGATCGCTGATCTACCGGGAAGGAGACGTTTTTTATCTGTACGGGAAACCGTTTAAGCTGATTAGAATCAACGGAAAGAAAAACGTTGAAATCGATGATGATACAATCGTTCTGACCTACAAAGAAGATTCTACGGAAGACATACGCTTCCTGTACAAGTATCTGGATAAATACCTGCTGAAACAGGCGGAAGTCTTTTTTAATCAATATCAGTACATCCTGGAAGACTACGGCTATCATCAGATCCCGGAAATAAGCTGCCGTGTCATGAGCTCCAAATGGGGCGTGTGCTATACCCGAAAAAACAAGATCGTGATCAGTTCCTATCTGATCCATTACCCTCTGGATTGCCTTGAATACATTGTTCTGCACGAACTGACGCATTTCATCATTCCGAACCATTCCCGCAGGTTCTACGACATCATTGAAAGAAACATGCCGGAGTACAAAACATCGCAGAAGAAACTGAAACAATGAAAGTATTTACATGGTTAATCTACTTGAAACAAGCGTGTCTAGAAGGTAAAATGATAGGTAGATAAGGTTGTATATCATATGAAAGTATTAAACAAGATGGAGAATACTGTCTTAGGGGTCGTTGACTCCTTACTTGTGTTTTGCATACACTGATTTTTTGAAGTGGACGTTTCATTGCGTTCACTTTTTTATTGTCAAATAAAGGAGGTTAAAGAGATGGATCAGACACAGAACGATGCTCTGTTAGAGGCTTGTACGACGGGAAGACTGGATCTGGTAAATGAGCTGCTTGCTCAGGGAGCGGATGTCAACTGCAAGAACGGTGACGGCAGGACCGGGCTGATGAGAGCTTCTAAGAGAGGTTATGATGAGATTGTTGAAACTCTGATCGGCAAGGGCGTCGATGTGAAAGCCAGAGATAAGAACGACGATACGGCTCTGATGGGTGCTGCAAAACATGGACACCGTCATATCTGTGAGATGCTGATACAGGCCGGAAGCGATGTTGATGCGCAGGATAATGAAGGCAGAACGGCACTGATGCGTGCGGCTTTCCTGGGAGAGACGCCAACGGTGGAGTGCCTGGTAGAATCAGGAGCAACTCTTGATCTGGCCGACAGCAAGGGCCGTACGGCTCTGATGGAAGCTGTACTGGCATTCAAGGTGGATGTGATCCGTTATCTTCTGGAAAAGGGAGCGGATATCAATAAAAGAGACAATGAAGGCTGTACCTGTCTGATGCGCGCAAGCTATGGCGGTTATACGGATTTAGTGATATATTTGATACGTAAAGGTGCGGATAAGACGGTTACGGACAATGCGGGAAGAACCGCACTGCAGTACGTACGCACGAAAAGCGATGAAGAACTGCTTAATGTTCTGAAATAATAAGGGGAAGAAGAAATGAAAGAGTATTTATCAAAAGACATTAGAAATGTTGTATTGCTGGGACATTCCGGTTCCGGTAAATCGGCTCTTGTAGAAGCTGCACTGTACCTGACCAAGGCTGTCGACCGTATGGGTAAGACGGTAGACGGCACTTCCGCAATGGACTATGATCCGGAAGAATCCAAGAGAGGTCTGTCCGTATTTACGGCTTTAGGACCTGTTGAGTGGAAGAATACCAAGATCAATTTCATCGATACGCCGGGATATCTGGATTATGAAGGCGAAAAGGTTTCCGGTGCCGCTGCAGCCGATCTGGCTATGATCGTTGTATCCGCAAAAGACGGAATCGAATCCGGAACAGAAAGCGCAGTCAAGCTCTGCAAGAAGATGAATCTTCCGATCGTTTTCTTTATCAATAAGATCGATGATGATAACGCGAATTTCGAGAAGACAGTCGATGATCTGAGAGACAAGTTCGGCACTTCTGCCGTTCCGTTTGCAGTTCCTGTCATGGATGGAAAGAAGATGACCGGTTCCAGCAGAGTTCTGGATGATCCGTCCAACGTCCATTACGATCAGATCGCTGAAGCTATCGCATCAGCCGATGACGAACTGATGGAGAAGTTCTTCGAGGGTGAGGCGTTCACTCCGGAAGAGACCGCAAAGGGTCTGAAACTCGCTCTGAAATCCGGCGATATCAAACCGATACTTGCCGGCAGTGCCGTCAATGCTCAGGGTGTTGATCAGGTTCTCGACTTCATGAAAGAGAACTGCCCGATCTATGCCGATCAGGGTACCGTTAAGGATGCCAACGGCTTAGAACTGAAGACCGATGATTCCGAGGTATTCTCCGCACTGGTGTTCAAGACAGTCGTCGATGCCTTTGTCGGAAAGATTTCTTATGTCAAAGTCATGTCCGGTTCACTGAGTCTTACGACTCCTTTATACAACTCCAAAAAAGACCAGGCTGAAAAGGCCGGCGGTCTGTTTGTCATTCAGGGCAAGCAGCAGCTTCCTGTAAACAAACTCTCCTGCGGCGATCTTGGCGCATTAACCAAGCTGGCTGTAACGGAATCCAACGATACGCTGTGCACGAAAGACAAGAAAGTCGTATTCAAGGATATCGAATATCCTAGACCGATGCTTGGCGTCGCTATATCACCTAAGACAAAAGATGACGAAGACAAGATGTCGGATGCTCTGAAGAAAGTCCTGATCGAAGACAAGTCGCTGAACTTCGTCAGAAACGCCGAAACAGGCGAGCAGGTCCTCTATGCGGTAGGCGATCAGCAGATCGATGTTGTCGTCAGCAAGCTCAAATCAAGATACAAGGTAGAAGTAGCCCTGAAAGAACCGAAAGTACAGTACCGTGAGACGATCAGAGGCAAGTCCGAGGTTCAGGGTAAATACAAGAAGCAGAACGGCGGTGCCGGTCAGTATGGTGACGTCTGGGTCAGATTTGAACCGAATCCTGATTCAGAAGAAATGGTATTCGCAGAAGAAGTGTTCGGCGGCGCTGTTCCGAAGAACTACTTCCCGTCTGTTGAAGCAGGCTTAAGAGGCTGTATGGCTAAGGGCCCTCTGGCCGGCTGCAAGGTCGTCAATGTCAAGGCTACGCTGTATGACGGATCTTACCATCCTGTCGACTCTAAACCGAACTCCTTCGAAGCGGCCGCCAGACTGGCATTCAAGGCCGGTATTCCTAAGGCTAACCCGATCCTTCTGGAACCGATCGGCAAGGTTACCGTTATCTGTCCGGAAGAGTATACCGGCGATATCATCGGCGATTTCAACAAGAGACGTGGTATGATCCTGGATACAGGTTCCGCCGAATCCGGTGAAGCACGCATCGAAGCTGAAGTACCGATGGCAGAAATGCTGAAGTATGCGACAGAACTGCGTTCCATGACCAAGGGTAGAGGTACATACGTCATTGATTTCGACCGTTATGAACCTGCTCCTCAGAACGTTACCGATAAGGTTGTTGCCGCTACGGCTGCTGAGAGAAAAGACGAAGACGACGATTAATTCTGAGCCAAAGCATAATAAAAAGGAAGTTCCTGATCGAACTTCCTTTTTTTATCAGTTGTTTTCAGCAGACTGCAGGATGACCGGAATCTCCAGTTTCTGATCATCTCTGGTAATGCTTACGATGACTCTTTCGCCGATACTCTTGGAATCCAGGACCTTGGACAGATCGGCATAACCGGATACTTTTTCACCGTCGATTGCCGTAATCACGTCGTTTTCCTGTATTCCCGCTTCCTCTGCGCTTCCTCCCGGAATGACTTCAGAAACGATAATTCCATCTGTCTGGTAGAAGGAAGAGTAGGTATAGACTCTGACTCCAAGAGCGGCTCTGTCTTTGACGTAGCCGTTTTCAATCAGGTCTGAAACGATACGCACAACCGTATTGGAAGGAATCGCATAGTTCATTCCTTCGACGCTTGTCGTCATCGTAGAAGTATTCTTCGCATTGACGATGCCGATCAGATTGCCGCTGATGTCGAACAGTCCGCCGCCCGAGTTTCCCGCATTGACAGCCGCATTGGTCTGAATGACGGTCATATAGACATTGTTGACATAGATCTCTTTCTCCAAGGCGGAAACGATGCCGTTGGAGCAGGATATGCCTGAACCTAATGGATTGCCGATCGCAATGACATCTTCGCCCAGAAGCAGCTGGGATGAATCCGCAAACGATGCATAAGGAAGATCGTTTTCTTCAATCTTCAGAACAGCCAGATCGGTTCTTGTATCGTAGCCGATCACCTTGGCTCCGTATGTCTCGCCATTGAACAGTTTCACCTTGATTGAATCTTCACTGGTCAGATTTCTGATGACATGTTCATTGGTAACGATGTATCCGTCAGCCGAGAAGATAACTCCCGAACCGGCAGATGTCGATTCCGTTGTCCCTCCTCCGAAGAAGAAGAAATCCGATGTTGCGCTTTTAACTGTACAGTTGATTTCTACGACTGTATTGTAGGCCTTTTCGATCGCCTTTGTATAATCTCCTTTTTCTATACTGGTGTATGCTACTTCATTCAGGACGACATCGCTGTGTCCCTTATTGTTTTCCATGTTGCTGTTGTAGAAGGACAGAACTCCGAATGTACCTAACCCTGAACCCAGCAGTGCAACCAGAAATACGATAATGATCACTTTAAAATTCAGTTTCATTTCCATCACCTCCGTAATCCAATATAAGATATGAATGTGAACTTCATCTGAATTTTACTAATGAAGATGAAAAAGCTATAATCTTAAGTATGAGCACAAAAAAGGAACATGTTGTCAGCATCAGATACGCAAGGAAAAACTTTTCTGCCATAGGTCTTTTCCTGATTCTGTATACGCTTTTTGTTCTGATTCTTCCTTTTTTCTTTTATATGTACATGCAGTACAGCAATTCTCCTATTCTGTACGACAGACTGATGTATTTCGGGATCTATTTCATTATCATTCTGTTCGGAACGCTGATTCCATTTCTTCTGATGCGTCTGTATTTCAGACTCCCGTTTCGAAAAATAAACCGCAGAATCACCACTTCATTTACCGATCTGTTTGTTCAGACAATCGTTTTCTTTACCATCTGCATTGCTCTGACTTATGTATCCAACAGGATCTTCGTTTATTTTTCTCAGGAAGGGAAATTGATTTCCAGTATCGGTTTCAGCTATGACGATGCCTATCTGGACAACTATCTGTATGTATTCATGCTGGTGATCGTTACGCCAATCATGGAAGAATATGCCTTCAGGGGCGTGCTGCTGAATGTCCTGGGGAAGTATGGAAAAGTGTTCGGACTCTATGCCAGTGCCATCCTGTTTGCTCTGGCACATACTAATTTTTCAGAGTACATCCCGGCTTTTGCGATGGGTTATGTTCTGGGTAAGACTTCCTTACGCTACAAGAGCATTCGTCCTACCATCATCATTCATATTCTGTTTAATGGTCTGATCTATGCCTTGTGTGTGATCCCGGCACCTGTAACCCAGTATATGGCCTACGGTCTGGCTGCGGTATTCATGATTTCGGTCTATCTGATCCTTACCGGAAAATACGAAAGAGTACAGATCCAGAAACTGCGTTCAAACAAGACGACGAATATCGTATTCTATACATGTCCGACAGTGATCTTGAGCATGCTTCTGATGATCGGGGCATCGCTGCTGTTCCTGTTCCTGAAATAAAAAACCGGATACTGCCATACCCGGTTTCGTTTTCCGCCTGTGTAAACAGGTTTTTTATTCGTTTAGATCTTCAACTGTGATGATATCCTTGGGATACTTTCTGGCTACCAGCACATCCATGCAGTGAACATGCGGCACGCCGGAGGAATGACATACGAAGATCGTTTCATCGACTCTTTCGAACTTCCAGTCCGGATAGTAGGAAAAAAGCTTTCCGGTACGCCACATTTTTTCGCCCTCATCCCAGTCGGGAGGCAGAGGAATAAACGGCTTGTCGACAAAAACATTGAACCAGTTGACGCCTCCGGGTCTGGTCATGTTCTTGACCTTTTCAAAGAATCCGTCGATCTTCTCGTCTTCCAGATACTGTATCGTTCCGGTAGAGTAGATGATATCGAATTGTTCATCAATCCGGAAATCGTTGATATCGGCAACGAAAGCGTTGATCTCAACGTTGTTTTCTTTTGCCATTTTCCTGGTCTTGCTGATGCCATTCGTTGTGATATCGAAGGCGTAGACTTCGTAGCCCTGCTTAGCCATGAAGACGGCATCCTTGCCTTCGCCGCAGCCGATGTCCAGAACTTTTACTCCCTTGCCGGGCGGAACAAGCTTAACCAGCTCGTAGCACAGCTGCGCAGGTTCCGTTCCCCAGAAGTAGTCTTCCGTTTCATACCATTTCTCATAGTTGGTTTTTAATGCCATGTCATTTCAGTCCTTTCTTAGCGGTTTTCCAAGTAGTTGATATATGAACCGATCAGATTTGCATCGTTGCTGAATCTGCAGGGAACGATCTCGGTTTCCACTAGAAAGTGGCGCTGACCGGTAAATGATTTTTCTGTGACTTCCTTGAATTTCTCTCTGATCTTTTCCGTCACGATCGGCTGTCTGCTGATTCCTCCCCCGATGGCGATCTTCTCCAGATCCAGAAGCCAATAGAGGTTATAGATCTGCTTGGCGATATTCTCACACAGTTCATTCAGCGCATCTTGGGCAATATGATCTTCAGGCCGCCTGGCAAAGAATTCCCGTCCGTCGATCGGTTTAGAAGATCCGGTTCTTCTTTGATACGTATTCAGCAGAAAAGTGGTAGAACAGTTGTTTCCAAGCATGTTTGCGTGATTGTAGAATTCACTGGAGTCCGTAACGAGGAAACTGAATTCCCCGGAAGTTGAATGACGTCCTCTAACGATCTGCCCGTTAATGATCAGACCGCCTCCGACACCTGTACCGATCACAAATACGGCAGCGTTACCGCATCCCTGCAAAGCGCCATAGCGGTATTCAGCCAGAACCGCCGCCTTACCGTCGTTTTCCAGAACGACTCTGCATCCGCATTTTTCTTGCAGAAGCGGACCGATAAAAAGACCGTTGTTATATCTTAACGAGCCGCCTCCGCTGCAGCGTCCGCTTTTCACGTCGATGAAGCCAGGCAAAGACATGGCAATTCCTTCCACCTCGTCTTTATGCTACCGATATATGCTTTCAATTGTATTGGCAAAACTGTCAAAACTGTCCTTCGGTGAAGGAACAAATCCTTTGTCCGTAATGGTTAAGGCATCTTCCACGATCCCATACTTGATTTCCGTGCCGCCTACATCAAAAGCCAGTAATCTCATTCTGTTTTTCTTCCTTGCCTGTTGACCGTAACCGCGGTCATCTCTTTATAATCAATTCTATCAATTCCGTTTTTTCTCAGCAAGAATCGATATGCATGTATCTTTAAATCATTATGATTGACAAATATTTTTATTCAGAGTTAATATCATAAAGTAAAAAAACTGTACGGCCGTACAAGAATCCGTTCCATGAATAATTAGAAATGGAAGTTGGTTTTTAAACCCGCAAGATAACATCGTTTAGATGTTTTTTATTTATTTTCGGAGGTGCTTTATGTGTAAGTTCATATTCGTGACAGGAGGAGTGGTTTCAGGTCTGGGCAAGGGCATTACGGCCGCATCGTTAGGCAGACTGCTGAAAGCCAGAGGGTTCAAGGTGGCATCGCAGAAGCTGGATCCCTACATCAATGTCGATCCGGGTACGATGTCTCCATATCAGCATGGTGAAGTCTACGTAACAGAGGACGGTGCCGAGACCGATCTGGATCTGGGACACTATGAACGTTTTATCAACGAAGATCTGAACCGTTATTCCAATCTGACGACCGGGAAAGTCTTCTGGAGGGTTCTGAATAAAGAAAGAAAAGGCGAATATCTTGGAAGTACCGTTCAGATCATCCCCCATATTACAAACGAGATCAAGGATTTCATCTACATGGCAGCAAGAAAGAATGATCCGGATGTCCTGATCTGTGAAGTCGGAGGTACGATCGGCGACATCGAATCCCAGCCGTTCATTGAAGCGATCAGACAGATCGGACTGGAACAGGGGAGAGACAATGTCTGCTATGTGCATGTCACCCTGGTTCCGTATCTGGAAAGCTCCAGAGAGCACAAGACCAAGCCGACACAGCATTCCGTAAAAGAACTGCAGGGCATGGGCATCAATCCGGACGTGATCGTATTGAGATGCGTAAAACCGCTTGAGAAAGACGTGTTTCAGAAGATCGCTCTTTTCTGCAATATCAAAGAAGAATGTGTCATTGAAAACAGAACCCTGAAACTGCTTTATGAAGTACCGCTGGCGCTGGAAAAGCAGGGTTTCGGAGACTGCGTCTGTCGGATCCTGAAAATCAAGGGAAACAGACCGGAACTGGATGCCTGGAGGGAAATGGTAAAAAGAGCCAAGAAGGCCGATCGGTGTATCGATATAGGCATTGTAGGAAAATATGTTAAACTGCATGATGCCTATCTTTCCGTAGCGGAAGCGCTGAATCATGCAGCATACTATAATCACAGCAGAGTCAGGATACACTGGATCGATTCCGAAACGGTCAATGAAAAGAATGTGGCAAAAAAACTGGAATCTTGCAGTGGCATTGTCGTTCCGGGGGGTTTCGGAAACAGAGGCATCGAAGGCAAGATCGTTACGGCGAAATACTGTCGCGAAAACGGCATCCCTTACCTGGGACTGTGTCTGGGAATGCAGGTGGCAGTCATCGAGTTTGCCAGAAACGTATGCAGGCTCAAGGACGCCAATTCCCGGGAATTCGATCCCGAATCCACCGACAAGGTCATTGACTTTCTTCCGAATCAGAACGATCAGACCCAGAAGGGAGGTACTTTGCGTCTGGGTGCCTATGAATGCAAGCTGCAGGACGGAACGCTGATTAAAGAACTCTATGGTCAGGATACAATTAAAGAAAGACACAGACACCGTTACGAGTTTAACAACGAATACCGGCAGATACTGGAAAGAAACGGGATGGTTCTTTCTGGCACATCTCCGGACGGATACATCGTAGAAACGGTAGAATACAAGGACAGCCCATTCTTTATCGGCGTTCAGTTTCATCCGGAATTCAAGTCGAGACCGAACCGTCCGCATCCGCTGTTCATAGGTCTGATCAAGGCCTCGTTATCAAAGAATAAGATAGGATGAATTGAAACGCTGTGTATGGCGTATTATAATGTATTCAAATGAAAGCAATGCGGATTGTTGATCTTTACATTAGAATCAGGTCCTAAATAAAGACAAGGCGTTTTTGAGCCTCGTCTTTTTTATTTAAGATAAACCGCACGCTTTTAGCAAAGGGAAAAAGGGAGGAGAGTATCCATAAAATGAAAAAGATTTTCACTTTGTTTATGATTGTCATGATGTTGTTTGGCGCTGCTTCCTGCAGCAAAGAATCAGGTCAGGAAGAAGGCGATAAGCTTCTGACGGAACTGAGTGAACCTGTTACGATCACTGTCTGGAACACTTATACTTATCACCAGCAGGAAGCTTTCCAGGAGATGGTAGATTCATTCAACGCATCTCAGGACAAGGTCACTGTCGTTTATGAACCGCAGGCATATCAGGACTATGACAGCAACCTTCTGCTTGCTGTACGTAACGGAACAGGTCCGAACATCACCAACCGTTATCCAAGCTCGGCTGCTGCCTACATTGAAGAAGACCTTCTGGTCAATCTGACTCCGTACATCAGCAACGAGACTGTCGGCATTCCTGACTTCAAGGAGAACCTTGTCGGTAAGGTTTACGAAGAGATCACTCAGTGGGGCGAGGATTCCGTCTATGTATTCCCGGTCATCATTACCTCAGAAGTTCTTTACTACAATAAGGACATCTTCAATGAGCTCGGTCTGGAAGCACCTAAGACCTGGGAAGAACTCGCAGAAGTATCAAAGACCATCTATGAAGCAAAAGGCATTCCGGGATGGGGTTCCGACTCTGAAACCGATACGATGATCGACCGTGTCGTTCAGCTTGGCAGCAAGTTCATCAATGCGGAAGATCATACGGTAGCGGTAGATGAAGATAAGTTTACGGAAGCTCTGGAATGGTATCTGACCGGTCTGAAGGAAGGCTACTTCCGTCTGGCAGGTGCTGACTACTACCATTCAGGACCGTTCACACAGGGCAATGTCGCCAGCTATATCGGTTCAAGCGCAGGTTCAGGCTATGTTCTGCCTTATGCCGATTTTGAAGTAGGCGTATCTCTGATTCCTCAGTCAGGTCCGGAAAAGTTCGCTCCTGCATGGGGCGGCGGTCTGGTCGTCTTCGACAAGACACCGGAAGAGAATCTTGCCAGCTATCTGTTCCTGAAGTACTGTCTGAGCGATGAAGTACTTGCCAAGTGGGCAATTGAATTTGGTGCTTCTCCATGCACGAAGTCTTCCATCGCTACGGCTACATTCCAGGAAGAAATCAAGAACAACATCGTTACGGCTGCTCTGGTTGAAACGGCAGACTGCATCAACTGGGTTCCATCCGTTGCCGGTGCCGATGACGTAAGAGACGCTTTCGGCAAGGCTGTCGATGCAAGTTTTGCTGACGACAGCGGCAAAGATGTTGCTACACTGGTAAAAGAAGCGACTGAAACATTCTTCAAAGAAGCACAGGCTGCTCTTGAACAGTAATTAGACGTACCTTTTAGGGAGAACCGTTTTCATGACGGTTCTCCCTTTATTTTTAGAAATAAACAGTTCTAAAGGAGAACGATATGAGCAAGTTAATGGTTTTTATGATCGATGCACTCTGTTCCAGCGATCTGGAATACATGCGCAGTCTTCCGAATTTCAGTTCCGTCATTGACCGGGGATCCTATGTCAGGCATCTGCTTCCGGTACATCCGGCATTGACCTACTGCTGCCATACATCCATTCTGACATCCTGCTATGTGGACCGCCACGGCATTCACAACAACGAAAACTATGAACGCGGATGCAGACGCGGAGATGTGTGGTTCGGAATGAAGAAGGAAGTCAAGGTTCCGACACTGCTGGACTATGCAAGAGAAGCGGGCATGACTACCGCATCGATTGCCTGGCCTGTATCCGCAGGAGCAGACTATACCTACAACTGGCCGATGATCGTTCCTTATCATTATGATGGGGATCATCCGGAAGATTATCTTGCCAACGGCAATGCGACGCAGAATCTTTTAGATGCTTATTTCTGGAAATATGGCAGATATCAGAAAGGCCCTGACAGCAGTCTGGATCTGATGACCATGTCGGTGGCTCCCGATCTGATCAGGGATTTCGGTCAGCCTGACGTAATGCTGGTGAAGATGTGCGATCTAGACACTGTACGTCACATCTACGGTGTTTATGACCCGCATACGAAAATACAGCTGAAGAAACACGATGAGGAGTTTGGAGTCATTCTGGAGTCCGTACGCCGTTACGGCGATTTCGACGATACGAACTTCGTGATCATGGGAGACCACGGTCAGACGAATATTACGGATATCCTGAATATCATCCGTCTGTTTGAAAGAGACGGATTGCTGAAGACAGATGAAAACCACAATCTCGTCGACTGCAAGTGCTACGCCCATACCGGAGCGCTAAGCTGTTTCATTGAACTGAAGGATCCTGAAGACAAGGAAACGGAAGCCGAAGTCAGAGCCTATCTTGAAAAGCTGAAGGAAGATCCGAAAATCAGACTGGCATATGTTCTTGACAAAAAGGAAATGAAAGAAAGATATCATCTGGCAGGACCTTACGACTTCGTGATCGAGAGTGCCAATTCAATCAGTTTCTCAGACAAACTGAACGCTACGGAAATCTGGGCATCGGTAGAACCGGGAGACCACGTTCTAGGAAAGGCAACTCATGGAAGCTGCCCGGAAAGAGAAGAAAACACGCTGTTCATAGCGGCAGGTCCGGATGTCAGACAGGGTATCGTATATGAAAGAAGATCCATGGTCGATGAAGCTGTTACGATGGCGAAGATGATCGGCCTGGAGATGAAGGATACAGACGGAGAGGTCATGGAGGAAATGCTGTATGGAAGTAAGAATTGAAGATCTGGTAAAACGTTTTGATGACGTCGTTGCGGTAAACAAGGTCAATGCGACGTTTGAGTCTGGGAAACTGATTGCTTTACTGGGACCTTCAGGCTGCGGCAAGTCTACGATGCTGAACATGCTCAGCGGCATCATGCCGGTTACCGAGGGAAAGATTTACTTCGATGACCAGGATGTCACGATGCTTTCTCCGGACAAGAGAGAAGTCGGTCTGGTTTTCCAGAACTATGCGCTATATCCGCACATGAGTGTTCTGGAGAATATCTGCTTTCCATTAAAGATCAAGAGAGTACCGAAGGCTGAACGCATCGAGAAAGCCAAAGAATATGCCAGAATGGTTCATATCGACGACTATCTTGACCGTTTGCCGAAAGAACTGTCGGGCGGACAGCAGCAGCGTGTCGCCATTGCCCGAGCTCTGGTAAAACAGCCGAAACTGCTGCTTCTGGATGAACCTCTGTCCAACCTGGATGCCAAGCTTAGGGTGGAGATGAGAGAAGAGATCCGTAGAATACAGCGTGAAAGCGGGGTTACGACCGTCTTTGTTACGCACGATCAGGAAGAAGCGACTTCCATTTCCGACTACATCATGCTGATGAAACTGGGCGTGAAACAGCAGTTTGCCAAAACGAGAAATCTCTATAACGATCCGGCGAATCTTTTTGTCGCCGACTTTATCGGCAATCCTACCATCAACCAGCTGCACGGCATCTATGAAAAAGGAAACTTCAGACCGGATGCTTATGAAAACGCGATTCCGATCGGCAGGTATCAGATCGAAGACGGCACAAGAGTCGTGTTTGCTTCCCGCCCAGAAAGCGTCATCGTTGAAAAGAAAAACGGCAAGACAGTGATGGAGGTCGAAGAAACATATGTTTCCGGCAAGGATACCCTGTGTGTTCTGAAAGCGGGAGAGGGACGTCTGCGCGCCTACGTAGACAACGACAGCGCACCGCAGGAAAAAGATCTTGTTTCTGTTTCTTTCCGCGACAAGGGAGTCTTTGTTTTTAGCGAAGAAAGCGGAGAACGCTACTATGAGTAAAAAAGCAAAACGCTATAATGGCGGACGGGATCCGGATGAGAAGTTCGAAGCTTCGATGATCGGAAAGATCGCGCTTTTCCTCGGACCGTTCATGCTCGGCATTGTGATCTTTACCATCTATCCGTTCATCAACGCTTTCCTGATGAGTTTTAAGGAGAATTTCTCCATACTGCGCAATACCTTCTCCGGCTGGGGTCTGGCGAATTACCGCAAGGTTCTGAACGATCCGATCTTTCTTTCCGGATTAAAGACGACCGTCAAATACGTTCTTATCGTCGTTCCGATCAGCCTGATCATATCCATTGTCATCGCTGTTCTGCTGAACAATACCCGGCGCTTCAAGGCCATCCTGCAGACGGCTTACTTCATGCCTCTGGTTACATCTACGGCAGCCATTTCCCTGGTCTTCCGTTTCATATTTGCCAATGAAGGCGGTCTGATCAACAAGATCATTACTACGATGGGACAGATGCAGATCAACTTTCTGGGAACCAACAGATGGAGCGAGTTTGTATTGTACATCTTCGGCATATGGAACATACTGCCGTTTACGATCATACTCCTGCTGGCAGGTCTGCAGAATATCGACCCGCAGTACTATACTGCCGCAAAGGTAGACGGTGCAAAGACGCTGGATATCTTTACCAATATCACCGTTCCTTTGTTAAGCCCGACGATCGCCCTGGTAGCCATCGTCAATTCCATCAGCGCATTCAAGGTGTTCGACTACGTCTTCCAGCTTTACAACAAGCCGGGACCAGGCTATAACCTGTATACGATCATTTACTATATTTATGAAAAATTCGGCGGCACCAAACCGCAGTACGGATATGCAGCCGCAGCATCCATCGTTCTCTTCTTCATCATAGCCGTGTTTACGTTGCTGCAGCGCGTTCTGCAGAAGAAGACGAACTATTAGAAAGGAGCAGACATGAAAAACAGTACAGACAGAGTAAAAGGCTTTATGCAGTATCTGACTCTTTTTATCGGCGCAGCCATCATGTTCCTGCCTTTTTTCTGGATGATCAATTCCTCGTTCAAGACAGAAAAGGAACTGCTTTCGTTCCAGAGCTTCTTTCCGAAGCAGCTGCTGATCGATAATTTCCGTCAGGCCTGGGAAATGGGCGATTTCCCGAGATATTTCGGGAACAGCGTCTTTGTTACGGTGGTATGCGTAGCTTTGACGATGTTTGTGACCATTCTGGCGGCCTACGGTTTCTCCAAGCTTAAATTCCCGGGCAGAGATCTGATCTTCACCGTACTTGTCAGTATGATGATGATCCCTTACGAAATGCTGATGCTGACAAACTACGAAACCATCAGGCACATGCATCTTTTCGGCAAGATCTGGTCCCTGATCGTACCGTTTACTTCATCCATCTTCTATACCTACATTCTTAGAAATTTCTTTCTGAGTGTTCCGGACAGCCTCTATCAGAGCGCAAGGATCGATGGAGCCAGCGACTGGCAATACCTCTGGGAGATCATGGTACCGATGGCTAAGCCTTCATTGGTAACGATAGCATTATTGGATGCAATCACCTGCTGGAACAGCTTCATGTGGACGATGCTGATGAGCAGCGGCAACAGAAACATCAGAACGCTTCCTTTCGGACTTACCGCATTTACTTCCGAAGCGGGTGTGCACTACAACCTGTGGATGGCCGGAGCTACCATCGTCGTCATCCCGATGATCATTCTCTTTCTCTTCTGCCGCAAGAGTATCATTACCGGCGTAAGCCGCGGAGGCCTGAAAGGCTGACATGATCAGAAAGATCGACATTCTGGCACATGCCGATTTTCATGGGCAGTTCCGTGAAGACGACGAGAATCCGGGACTGTCACGTTTTTTCAGTGCCATAGAATCCGTCAGAAACAGGAATCCTCAGGGGACGCTGCTTCTGGATGCCGGCGATGAATCAAAGTGTCTGTGGCATGGAAAGGCCGTATACGAAGGATTGAAACTCCTGAAAACGGATGCCATGGTTCTTGGCAATCATGAATTCGATGCCGGAAGAGAAGATCTGGAACAGTGCATTCAATGGGGCAGCCGTTATTATCCAATGCTGTGCGCCAATGTCGCGTATCAGGACAATGATCGGTTGATTGCCGGCATCAGGCCATATGTCATTCTGGAAAGAGAAGGAATCCGTATCGGTGTTTTAGGATTAACAAGCGCCTATACGCCGTATATGGTTGAAAAGAGTTCTTTCTCTGATTTCAGAATGCTGGACAGCGCTGAAACGATCAGGCACTATGTTCCAAAGATGAGAGAAGAGGGAGCGGAAATCATCGTCCTGCTGACTCATTTTCCTTTCTATCCGAATGAAACAGGGGAACTGTTTGAATGCCTAGAACAGATCAAGGATCTCGATATCGATGTTTTTATCGGCGGGCATATTCCCGGCGATTATGCAGCCGTAAAGGAGAAATGCGCAATCGTAAAAGGCGGTTTCCACGGAGTTTCTCTTTGCCACGTGGTACTGTATTTCGATGATGAGAAAAGAGAAACGGTCTCAAAAGAATCGGAAATCATCGATGTTAAGAATGGACCGTTTGGATACGACGAAAGACTGGACGCCTTTGTTAAGGA
>JAFONG010000073.1 GCA_017418585.1 Erysipelotrichaceae bacterium
ATCGTAGGTGACGTATTCATAGAACATGCGGGAGAATTCTTTTCTTCTGAGGATCTCCGTAAAACGAAGCATTTTTTCGGACATCTTTTTCTGATCCTCCAGAGTAAAGAAAGGAGAAACAAAGCAGATATCCGGGTTTCCAGCTTCGCTTGGCATCGTAGATATTATGAAACAGCGTGATAGTTCGCTGAAAGGAACTTCCTGCAGGGAAGGATAGATGTTCTGAATGATGACCTGATTGTCATAGATCAGGCGAATCTGTTCGACGATCTTGTCGGCAATGCCGTGGTAATTATCGGAAACGATGATGACCTCGGCTTTTTCATTGTAGTTTTCACTCTGTTCGATCGCATAGCCGATGTGGATGGCGATTAGATTGATCTCGCTGTCAGGAATACTTATGGAATATTTTTCGGATAATTCTCCGGCGATCCCGACGGCAACATCATAGACGTAAGGGTTGGTCTGTTTGATGGAAAGACCGGACGGGGTGAAGCTGGCGGAGTGTTTGCAGCGTTCGATCATCTCATTGAGATGCAGGCAGAAAACATTCAGAAAGCTCTCGTAGTTGATCTCCAGATGGCGTTCTGCCAGTACTTTTTCTATGATCTGTCTGATATCGGCGACAAAGCCATCGGGAAGGTGGGAAGCGGAAAGGATGGCTGCGCTGTCGTTGTGATCGATGAAACCGTAAAGGACCTGGGCAATGCTGCTGACGACCTGATCCCTGTCCTGATAGATCAGGAAACAGGATCTTTCGATCGAATCGACGATCTGTGCGGCGATCTTTTCTTCGTCATATTGTGTAAGCGGAGCATCCGCACATTCACGTACTCCTTTGCGATATTCGCTGTAGGAAAGGATTGCAAACAGATTCAGATAGAAATTGATGATGTAGTATTCGTTGATCCGATAGCCGTATTCGTTCAAAGTCCTATTGATGATCGAGAGGGCATCTTCGATCACAAGATCAGGAAAATAATCCTGAAGATTGGAAAAATCAGAAAAGAAATCCTTCGATTTGCGATGCACGATCCTGGCGACCAGCTGCCTGCGGCCTCTTTCATCCGTCATCAGCGATAAAGCTCCGTCTTTCCGGATGATCTGCACATCATAGTCTTTCAGCCACTCATTGTATTTTCGCACCATTTTCTGTATGGCGGAATCGGACAGATTCAGCTGTTCCGTCAATGAATGGATACTCAATGCTTTTTTACTGATGAGAAGCATTTTGAGCAGTTCGTAGGAATCGTCTTCTTCCTGCTGTAGAATGTTCATTTTATGAATGCTGTCCCAGAATTCCGGATTGAGACGATAACCGCGTTTGCCGGAGAGGATGTAGTTTTTATTCTGATTGATGGCAGCGATATCTTTAATCAGAGTCCGTTTGGAAACTTTCAGTTCGGCACAAAGAAAGGAAGAGTCAATGATCCGCTTCTCTCTGTTGAGGATCTGAATGATCTGATGTTGTCTGTTGGTGAACTCATCCATGGTGCTTCTTTTCCTTATTCTCTCATAAACGACAAAATTATCTCAGTTTTTGCTTAAGGCAGTGGTTTTTGATTTTCACCAAATGGTGCATTTTCAGACACGGAAGGGTTTCTTCCGCTTTTTAAAATCATTGTATAAGGAGAACTGAAATATGGCTCTTAATGATCATTTTTTATGGGGAAGCGCAACAGCTTCTTATCAATGTGAAGGTGCCTGGGATCTCGATGAGAAAGCGGAATCCAACTGGGACCGTTATCTTCATGTCAATGGGCTCGAGAATGGTGATGTGGCTTCCGATTTTTATCATCATTATGAAGAAGATATACGGATGCTTGCTGAAGGCGGACAGAATGCTTTTCGTTTTTCTTTGTCCTGGCCAAGGATCATTTCCGATATCAATGGAACGGTCAACCGGAAGGGTCTCGATTTTTATCACAGAGTGATCGATACCTGCCTGAGATATAATGTAGAACCGTTTGTGACATTGTATCATTGGGATCTTCCTCAGTATCTGGAGGATGAAGGAGGATGGCTCAACCGTAAGACTTGCGATGCTTATCTGCATTTTACCGAAGTCTGTTTCAAGGAATTTAGTGGAAAAGTTAAATACTGGACAACGTTCAATGAACCGCGATGGACCATTTTCAACGGCTATCTGATCGGCAATTACTGCCCCGGCCATCATAAC
>JAFONG010000074.1 GCA_017418585.1 Erysipelotrichaceae bacterium
GCTTTTTCTATAATATAAACAGAGAATCATGAACAACAAGAAATACAAGAAGACGGCACTGATCATGGAAGGCGGAGCGATGCGCGGTCTGTTTACCTGCGGTGTCATGGATGTGCTGCTGGAAAACGGCATCGTGTTTGACGGAGGCGCAGGCATTTCCGCAGGTGCGGTATTCGGATGCAACTACAAGTCGAAACAGATCGGCAGGCCGTTACGCTACAATACCCGTTTCTGCAGGGACTGGCGCTATTGCAGCATCCGTTCCCTGATCACGACAGGTGATCTCTACGGCGCCGATTTCTGTTACCGTATCGTTCCCTATGAACTGGATGTATTCGACCGCAGGACTTTCTCTGAGAATCCGATGGAATTCTATATCGGAGCCATCGACGTCAATACCGGAAAGTGCGTCTATCACAAGTGTGAAAAGGGAGAGCTGGAGGATGATCTGTGGATGAGAGCTTCCGCATCGATGCCTCTGGTATCCAGGATCGTAGAAGTGGACGGATATTCTCTACTGGACGGCGGCATCGCCGATTCCATACCGTATCATTTCATGAAGGAACGGGGTTTTGAAAAAGATGTCGTGATCCTGACTCAGCCACTGGGATATGTCAAAAAGAAAAACGGTCTGCTTCCGTTGATGAAACTGTTTTACAGGAAATATCCGAAGCTGATCGAAGCGATGGAAACGAGGCATGAACGCTACAACCGGGAAACCGAAGAAGTCCGGCAGGATGAACTTGCGGGAAAGATCCTGGTCATCCGGCCTCCGGAACCGCTGAACATCGGAAGGACGGAAAAAGATCCGGAAGAATTAAGAAGAGTCTATCAGATCGGCAGAAGAGAAGCCGAAAATAGAATAAACGAAATCAGTGAATTCCTGAACCGGTAAATCGGAGGAAATATGAAATAGATCATAACATTGTTTATATCGTTTGCTATTGTCATTACGAGCGCATTCGTTGCACCTGTTTCTGTTTCGGCATCCCATACGTCAAGCGTATCGACTACCGTTTCCAGCGATGGCGTTGAAACGACGACGAACGTCGAGACCAAGATCGAAAACGGGGAGATCTCCACATCCTCTTCTACCATTACCACTTCTGAAGATGATCCGACCGGGTTAAGAAACAAGTGGCAGGAACTCTTCACGTACGGCGCGGAAGGAGTTTCCGAAGCCGGGAACCCTGTATATTTCATTTATAACAGCGGTGAGGAGAATGATTCCTCTCTGGCTGCGATCATGATCGTCGACGGAGAAACGGACGAGCTGATCGTCTATGATATGGGTGATCTTGAAGAATAAGACGACCATCTGGTCATTCACGACATCGAAGGGGAAACCTCGATTTCTTTTGCGCTCGATGAAGCGGAAGGCGGTTTCGTGATCTACTTCCAGAACGATGACAGCGCGTTTCTGGAGTATACGGAACTTGACGACATCATCGATCATATGGTCTCCATCTGGGAAGTTCAAAGAGAAGACTTCTACGCCAGACAGGAAAGTGAAGACTAAAAGAAGAAGCCTTTAAAGAAAGGCTTTTTTTCATGTAAAGAAGAATTATTGAAATCAATTTTTAATTGCCTTACGCTTAATGTAAAGGGAGACAAAACATGGAAAGAAAAGAAGAACTGCATGATCTGATAAGCGAGAAGGAAAGAAACATCTGTCAGATCGTTGCCTATAAGGATGGAAAGAAGGTTTATTCGGACTGCTGGAACGGCTACAGGGAAGAAGACTGCGTTCATGTCATGTCGGCGACGAAAGGCGTCATAGCGCTGCTGATCGGAATCGCCATCGACAAGGGACAGATCGGAAGCGTTGAGGATAAGGTTCTTGATTACTTTCCGGAATACAAAGTCAAAAGAGGAGAAAGGACCATCTATGATGTCACGATAAAACACCTGCTGACGATGCGGGCGCCGTACAAGTGCAAGGGCGATCCGTGGTCCAAAGTCTGCATCAGCGAAAACTGGACCTATACGTCGCTGGATCTTCTGGGAGGAAGAAAAGGACTGACCGGTGAATTCAACTATCAGACGGTCTGTCTGCATATTCTTTCTGGTATTCTTTTCAAGGCAACGGGCATGCTGACGGTCGATTATGCGAATGAATATCTGTTTGCTCCGCTGGGCATTGAAAAGCATGTCAACTATACGGCAAAAAGCGCAGAAGAACACAAATCCTTTACGATTGAAAAAACGCCGAAAGAAAACGTCTGGTTTGCCGATCCTCAGGGTCTGGGTACTCCGGGCTATGGATTATGCATGTCGGCAAGGGATATGGCGAAAATCGGCCTTCTGTGTCTGAATAAAGGCAGATTCAAGGACAGACAGATCGTATCGTCGGAATGGATCGAGGAGATGACAAGACCAAGAGCTGTTGAAAGCAAGTATTTCAGAGGCATGGATTATGGTTACCTCTGGTGGATCATCGACAGGCAGAAAAAGATCTACGCCGCCATCGGGAACAGCGGCAACGTCATCTACGTCGATCCGGA
>JAFONG010000075.1 GCA_017418585.1 Erysipelotrichaceae bacterium
ACTATGTTTATTTCAGGGGCGCAAAGATCCCATGCAACTTCATGCTGAAGAAAGACTACGAAAGAGCCAAGGAAGAAGAAGCCACATTGAACTTTCCAAACAGGAGAGGCATCGATTTCTTCCACAGATACAAGGAAGACATTGCCCTGCTGGCGGAAATGGGATTCAGGTCCTTCAGAATGTCGATCTCCTGGACAAGGCTGTTTCCTACCGGACTGGAAGAAACGCCGGATCCTGAAGGCGTAGCTTTCTATCATAACGTATTTGCCGAACTGCACAGATACGGAATCGAACCGCTGGTTACGATGATCCATTACGAACTTCCGATCGTCTTTGTCGAGAAGTATGACGGATGGGTATCGCCTGAGGTCATTCCGCACTGCTTCAGATATCTGAAGTTTCTCATTGATGAATATAAGGACGAAGTCAAATACTGGCTGACATTCAATGAGATCAACATGGTATGTGCGGTTCCTTGGCTGGGCGGCGGTATCATTCTTGACCGTTATGACGGTTTCGAGATTCCGAAGAGTTTCCGCCCATTCGCTCCGCTGCCTCCGGAAATGGCAGAAAGATGGGAAAACGCATCGCACCAGGCACTGCATCATCAGTTTATTGCCAGCGCCATGATCGTGAAGTATGCGCATGATACAGCCCCTCAGTGTCTGATCGGCAACATGTTTAATCTCCATCATCTCTATCCGGAAACGCCGGCACCGCAGGATGCATTCAGAGCTCATGAAGAGACAGAGTTCAACATGTTCTTCTGCGATGTCATGGCAAAAGGCAGTTATCCTGCCTGGATCCTGTCCTACTACAGGAAGAACAACATCAGTATCAAGTGGTACGACAATTACGAAGAGATACTGGCAAACGGTAAAGTAGATTTTATCTCCTTAAGCTACTACCTGTCCTCTATCGTAACCGCAGATCCGGCAAGACAGGAAAGGATCGGTTCCTTCATCAGAACGATGCATAATCCTTATCTGGAGACAAGCGACTTCGGATGGCAGATCGATCCTACCGCTTTACGTATTTCACTCAACGAACTGAGAGACAGATTCAATCTCCCGATCTATATCGTTGAAAACGGCATCGGTGCTTTTGAAGAGCTGGGTGAAGACAAGACGGTCCATGACAAGTACCGTATATCCTATCTGCGCAGTCATATCGAAGCGATAGGCGCTGCGATCGAGGACGGCGTTAACGTGATAGGCTATACGCCATGGGGCTGTATTGATCTGGTATCCTGTTCACTGGTTTCGATGTCCAAGAGATACGGCTTTGTCTATGTAGATGCGGATGACGAAGGTAACGGAACGTATGAGCGCTACCGTAAGGATTCCTTCTACTGGTACAAGAAGGTCATCGCTTCCAATGGCGAAGACCTGAACGATTAATCAAACAATTACAAAATTCTGGCATATGAGCCGGCTACCCCGCCGGCTCCCTTTTTTATTAGGATTTTCTGAATGATATCTGAAAATATTTTCAGAACAGATGCAAAGATTTGCATTTATTTTATATGTTTTCTATAATAGAACTATTAATAAGGGGGTAATTTGATTATGCTTATTAGATTAATTGGTGTGGCTATTGTCGTAGTCGGATTAGTCTTAAAGTTTGATACAATTGCCACAGTCGTACTGGCCGGTATCGTAACCGGTCTGGTCGGCGGCATGAGTATCATGGACATCCTGACGACTCTGGGCAACTCTTTCGTCTCCCAGAGGACCGCTACACTGTTTGTTCTGACTTTACCTGCCATCGGTATCTGTGAAAGATACGGTCTGAAAGAGAAGGCAATCGACTTCATCAGATCGATCAAGTCAGCTACTGCCGGTAGAGTAATCATCGTTTATGAAGCGATCAGAACTCTTGCTGCCGCCTTCTCCATCAGATTAGGCGGACATCCGCAGTTTGTACGTCCGGTCGTAGTTCCTATGGCCGAAGGTGCTGCTGTTGCCAAGTACGGCGAGATCAACGACAAGATGTCAGACATCATCAAGGGCGGATCTGCCGGTGCTGAAAACTATGGTAACTTCTTTGCCCAGAACTGCTTCATGGGTTCTTCAGGAACTCTGCTGATTGCCGGCTTCCTGTCAGAAACTCTGGGTTTAGGAGAAACCGGCGCAATCGCTTTACAGGTTGCGAAATGGTCCATTCCGGTTGCTGTCATTTCCATGGTTCTGGGTATTGCCAGAAACCTGTGGCTGGACAAACAGCTGGATAATGCAAGTAAAGGAGGAAACAAATAATGACTACGGCTCAGATTTTAGGTGAAGTATTCTATTGTATTATCGGTTTAGTCTTCATTCTTGTCGGTGCCAAGGCATTAAAGGATGAAGGTTGTTCAAAGAAACTGACGACTGCCGCTTTCTGGTTCCTGCTTGCGTTCACATTCATTGCCGGACCATGGGTTCCGAAATGGCTGGTCGGTGCTGCAATCGTACTGATGGCCTGCCTTACTGCTATCGGCGGAGTCGTACAGTCCAAGAACGATGTACCGGATCCTGTCGAAGTACGTAAACACGCAGATGAACTTGGATACAAGATCTTTATCCCGGCTCTGTGTATCGCTGTTGTAGCCGTTGTCGGCGCAACGCTGGGTTCTAAGGTTCCTGCTCTGTCATGGCTGACTGCAAACAACGCAATTGGTCTGTCGGGCGTAGTTGCTCTTCTGGCTGTTCTGCTGCTGACCGGAGCTTCTCCAAGATACGCCGCTGTCGACGGTGCCAGACTGATGGACAACGTTTCCACCACAGGTATTCTGCCTCAGCTGCTGTCTGCATTAGGCGCTCTGTTTACTGCTGCCGGTGTCGGCGATGCGGTATCCTACTATGTATCCATGGTTGTTCCTGAGAACAACATCCTGATCGCCTGCATCGTATACTGCCTGGGCATGGCTCTGTTCACAATGATCATGGGCAACGGCTTTGCTGCCTTTACCGTCATCATGACCGGTATCGGTGTTCCGTTCCTGATCAACCAGGGTGCAGATCCTATCGTTGTCGGTGCATTAGGTCTTACTGCCGCTTACTGTGGTACCTTATGTACGCCAATGGCTGCGAACTTCAACATCGTTCCTGCAGCGCTTCTGGAAACCAAGAACAAATACTCTGTTATCGCTTCTCAGATTCCGTTCGCTGTATGCATGCTGGTAGTGCACGTTGTGCTTCTGCTGGCTCTGGCGTTCTAATTGAAGGAGCGGCATGAAAATACTGTTAACAGGTTTTGAACCGTTCGGTGGCGAAAGTATTAACCCTGCAAAAGAAGCAGTAAAGCTCGTCAAAGACGAAATCAAGGGTGCTCAGATCGTGAAGTGCTATGTTCCGGTGGTTTTCGGTAAAGCCATAGAAACGGTACACGAAGCGATGAAGAAAGAGAATCCTGATGCCGTTCTTCTGATCGGCCAGGCAGGCGGCAGATACGAAATAACTCCGGAAAGAGTTGCGATCAACTGTGACGATGGAAGGATCCCTGACAACGAAGGGAACCAGCCTGTTGATCAGCCTGTCAAGGCTGACGGTCCTGCAGCGTATTTCTCTACGCTTCCGATCAAGAAGATGGTGGAATACATGAAGGCCGCAAACGTTCCTGCAGCCGTATCCAATACGGCAGGAACTTATGTCTGTAACCATCTGATGTACGGCGTTCTCTATTATCTTGATAAAGAGTTCCCTGATACGATCGGAGGATTCATGCATGTACCATTCCTGCATGAACAGGTTATGAACAAAAAAGAGACCGCTTCTCTTTCGAAAGACGATGTCGTAAAAGGCATTGAAGCTTCACTGGAAGCGATCATCGATACGTTAGGATAATAATTCTATCTATCAGAATAAAGACGGATGATCAACATCCGTCTTTTTTTTATAAACCGAATCTTCCGCCTACGATCTCTCCGTTTATCATTACCGCTTCCCCGTCGGCATAGATGTCAGGAAATCCTGTTACGATATCGAAGTGTCCGGCTGCGTTCTGTACGCCTCCTAGGGCGATGTTTCTGCCCATTCCAAGATGGAAGGTGGAATATACGGATTCATCTTCGATGTAGCAGACGCCCCGGCATTTCGATATCTTATTCAGTCCTATGCCGAACTCTCCCGGTCTGTACATCGTTCTGTCATGGAACGACTCCAGATAATCGATCAGCTTCTGCGCTCCGTCATCCTCGGATTCTATCGATGTGAACAGGCCGTCTTTGACCGTGATCCTGATCGGCTTATCCAGCGTTCCGACATATCCGATCGCGGTATCCAGATAGAGTACTCCGTTCATGGAATCTTCCACAGGCGCGACATACGTTTCAAAGCTTGCGGAGGATATGATGCCTGGTTTGTCGGCTTTTCCGACAAAGCTGCCAGGGATTCTGCCTTTTATGGAGAAGGTCAGATCCGTTCCCAGTTTTGTCGTCACATGTATCTTTTCCTTGTTGGTCAGTTTCCGGATCAGTTTTCTGGCGTTTTTCTGGGCGTCTCGGCAGTTCATCTGGATGAAGTCGTTCTCCAGAAGGGATGAGCCGTCCTTGCAGGAAAGCGGCAGAGAAAGGAATCTTGCGCCCTTGTTTACGGCGGTCCTGACCGCATTTGTGGTGATAAAGGAATAATCCGTCGCTCCGATGATGACGTTCTCGTTGGAGAAAATGTCGACCATCTTTTCGATCACTTCTCCCTTCTGAACCAGATGGGAAGGCAGTATCGTCGTCTTCAGGATCGCATCGGCTCCGTTTGCCCATCTGGTGATCGCTTCCGCTTCTCTTAAATGATTCTCATCAGTGACAAAATGTACAAGTTCATCCTTTTTGACGTTAAGCCAGTCATACAGTATGATCGAAATGCCTTTTTCAATATTAATCATAGTCCACCTTCTATATGTTAAAATCATACTATAAAAGAAAGATGAATGAAAATGAAAAAACCTTTAAGATACGATTTCTCTAAACCGATCAAGATCGTTCAGTACAGAAGAAACAGCTTCGACATTGTTTTTTATTCTTTTATTCTTAGCGCTCTGATGGTGGGTGTATTCCTGCTGCTGTTTTTTCATCAGGGAAAATTCAGGATCGACTTTGTTCTGTGGAGAGTGCTGATCGCCTTTCCTCTGGTTCTGCTTGCCTATGTCTTTAAGCAGCTTCTGGACGAACTGAGAGTCTATCCCCAGAAACTGATGAAGAAACACATATGGAAGATCGAGGAACTGATGGAGATGACAAAGAAAGACAGAAAAGAAACGGAAAACATCATGTCCCACGTCTTTGAGTCCTGCTTCGAAATAGACAAAGACAATATCATAGAATAAAAGCCTTGTCCGTATAATCCGACAAGGCTTTTCATTTGCATGGCGCTGACTACAGGATTCGAACCTGTGGTACCTTTCAGTACGCCACCTTTCCAAGATGGTAGGATAAACCGCTCTCTCAAGTCAGCGTTTCGTTTACCTACTACTATTTTGCTTCATCTTGGCTTTTTTTTCAATATTTGTTTTTAGAGGAAGCGTCCGGTGATGCTTTCAGGATTGTTTCTGATATCGTCTACGCTTCCGCAGGCAACGATCCTTCCGCCTTCCTCTCCGCCCTGAGGTCCCATGTCGATAATATAGTCGGCATTCCTGATGACATCCAGATCGTGTTCGATGACGATCACGGTCGCCCCGTTGTCTATCAGTGTATGGAATACCTGAAGCAGCGTTTCGACGTCTTTTGGATGCAGGCCGATGGTCGGTTCGTCAAAAACGAATACCGAATCTGACTGCTGTCTTCCCATCTCGGAAGCCAGTTTCAGTCTCTGCGCTTCCCCTCCGGACAGACTAGGCGTTTCTTCTCCCAGAGTCAGATAGTCCAGACCCAGATCTTTCAGGATCTGCAGTCTCGGTCTGACGCTGTTCATCTCCTGGCAGAAATCCAGTGCCTTGCCGACGTTCATGTCCATCAGCTCCGGCAGAGATCTTGTTTCGCTGCTCTTGTTGGTAAAACGAATCTTTTTCGCAGTCTTGCCATATCGGCTGCCTCGGCATTCCGGACAGGGAATATCGACATCCGGAAGAAACTGCACATCCAGCGAAATCTCTCCCGTGCCGTCGCATACCGGACATCTTAGAGAACCTGTATTGTAAGAGAAGTCTCCTGCCTTGTATCCGTATTTCTTGGCATCCGCCGTCCGGGCGTAGATCTTTCTAAGTTCGTCATGGACGTTGGCGTAGGTAGCTACCGTAGATCTGACATTGATACCGATCGGCGTTGCGTCGATCAGCTTGACGTGTTCTATCCCTTCCGCTTCGATGTTCTTCACATGTTGAGGAAGTTTTCTGCCGTTGCACAAAGCATCCAGTCCCGGCACGAGGCTTTCCAGAATCATCGTCGTCTTTCCTGAACCCGATACGCCCGTCACTACGCTCAGGCGATGTTTCGGAATATCGACGTTCAGCGGCTTTACAGTATGGATACGATCCGTCTCCAAGTGTATCCTGCCATCGGCGAAAACATCCCCGCTTCCATTCTTTTCTTCTATCTTCTTCCTGCCGGACAAGTAGGAACCGATCAGAGAAGCATCGTTTTCTTCAATCTGTTTCACGTTTCCTTGAGCAATGACGCGTCCGCCATCCGCTCCGGCTCCCGGACCCAGCTCGATCAGCCAGTCCGATTCTTTCAGGATCTGTATATCATGGTCAACCAGCAGAACGGTATTGCCGTCCTTTATCAGATCGTGCATGACTCCGTTTAGACCGACAATGTTTGCGGGATGCAGTCCGATCGAAGGTTCATCCAGCACGTACAGAACGCCAGTCGTTCTGTTTCTCACTGCCCTGGCCAGCTGCATTCTTTGCCGCTCTCCCGTCGACAGCGTCGAAGATGCCCGGTCAAGAGTCAGATAGCTTAAACCCAGATCCATCAGTCTTCCCGCTACTTCAAGATACGATTCGCAGATGTTCTGAGCCATGTCTCTCATTTCTTCCGGCAGGGAAGCCGGAACTTTCTTTACCCATTCGATGGAATCCTTTAACGTCATCCGGCAGACATCCGCCAGCGAGATCCCCATCAGTCTAGGAGCACGGGCTTCTTCAGACAGTCTTGTGCCGTTGCATTCCGGACAGACTTCCTCTTTCAGGAATTTCTCCACCCTCTTCATTCCCGTTTCATCCTTGACTTTATTCAAGGCATTCAGAACGGTTGCCGTTGCGCTGTAATACGTAAAATCCAGTTCCGCAAAATCGTTGCTGTCGGTATTCTTTTTCGGCCTGTAGAGAATGTGCTTCTTAACCATCGGCCCGTCATAGACGATCTGTTTCTCTTCTTCGCTCAGATCCTTGAACGGAACATCCGTTCTGACACCCATCGCTCTGCAGACATCCGTCATCAGCGACCACATCAGAGAATTCCACGGCGCTACCGCTCCGTTATCGATCGTCAGTTCTTCGTTCGGAATCAGACTTTCCCTGTTTACCGTTCTGACGATTCCGGTCCCTCCGCAGCATTTGCAGGCGCCCTGAGAATTGAACGCCAGTTCTTCCGCTCCCGGCGCATAGAAATGCGCACCGCATTCCGGACATACTAGTTCTCTTTCAGCCGCTACGTTGATGCTCGGCTTCACATAATGACCGTTCGGACAGCGGTGTGACGCCAGTCTTGAATACATCAGTCTCAGGCTGTTTAAAAGTTCGGTTCCTGTACCGAACGTCGATCTAATTCCCGGAACAGAAGGTCTTTGATGCAAGGCCAGAGAAGCGGGCACATACAGGACTTCATCGACATCCGCTCTGGAAGCCTGGGTCATTCTCCTTCTGGTGTAAGTCGAAAGAGATTCCAGATATCTTCTTGATCCTTCCGCATAAAGCACGCCCAAAGCAAGCGATGACTTTCCTGAACCGGATACTCCGGCAATACCGACAATCCTGTTTAAAGGGATATCGACATCGATATCCTTTAGATTGTGAACTCTTGCGCCTCTAACCAGGATCTTATCCGGTTTCTGATCTTTCATTTTTTACAGATCTGCTCCGTACATGTGCTTCAGCACAATCCTTCTGGCTGTTTCTTCTCCGAAGAGTTTCTTGAACTGGTCTACTGCCGGTCCACCCTGACTGACGAGTTCTTCCGCAAAGGCGTTGATCTTCTCCTGTTTTTTAGCAGTATCGCATTTCCCGGCTTCTTTTGCCTGTTTCAGATATTCTTCGATGTATCTTTCACATACCGCATCAAAGGCTTTTCCTTTTCCGTTTTTCTGTCCGTAGGTGAACGAATAAAGGATGGAATCATACCAGCGTTCTCCGGAAACATAGTCTTCGAACTTTTCCGACGTTTCCTTGATCTTCATGAAACTGTCGTAAGCTTCCTGAGACAGCGGTTTTATCTGACTGTCATAGAATTCCACCAGCTGCGTATTCTTGCCCATGGCTGCGATTCTGTCCAGATTGAACAAAGGGAGGTCCTTCTCCTGCGCCGTAAGCACAGCCGTCTCCATTTTCATCAGTCCCATCATCGCCTTCATGGACATCGTGCACAGATGACCCAGTCCCTTCACGTCGTAGGAAGCCGTCTCAAAACGCATGCCTTTCTTGCTTAAAACGGCATCCTGTCCTATATCCAGCTGTTCCACTTCATATTCTTTTTTCAAACGTTCCAGCAGCAGTTCATTCATTTCGTTTCTCCTTTTTTCTAAGATAATTCTATTATATTTTTTTATCGATAAAAAGGATGGGAATTGTTTCTTAAAAGGCGTAAAATATTGACTATAATATGACTTTCCGGCAGATGAAAAAGCAGGAGATAAAAAAATGACCGATATCATGAAAACATTCGGATCCAGGGTCTTTAACGATAAAGTAATGAAGGAAAGACTCTCCAGGGATACCTACGAAAAACTCAACAGTACCATCAGAAACGGCGAATATCTGAACAGCGATATCGCTGGTGAAGTGGCAAGGGCGATGAAGGAGTGGGCAATCGAGAACGGCGCTACCCATTTTACGCACTGGTTCCATCCATTGAGCGGCGCCACTGCCGAGAAACACGAGAGCTTTGTCTCTACGGCCAAGGGCGGAAACATCACGCTGGAATTCTCTCCATCCAATCTGGTCAAGGGAGAGGCGGATGCTTCATCGTTCCCTTCGGGAGGACTGAGAGATACCTTTGAAGCCAGAGGCTATACCGCCTGGGATCCTACTTCCTACGCCTTCATCAAAGACAACATCCTGTGTATTCCAACCGTTTTCTGTTCCTATTCCGGAGAAGCTCTGGATCACAAGACTCCGCTGCTTAGATCGATGGAAGCCCTGAATACGCAAGCAATGCGCATCCTGCGTTTGTTCGGAAACAAGGATGTCAGCCACGTCAAGGCGACAGCCGGTGCGGAACAGGAATACTTTCTGATCGACAAGAAGTGCTTCGACTTGAGAGAAGATCTTAGACTGACAGGCAGGACTCTTTTCGGAGCCATGCCTCCCAAAGGCCAGGAAATGAACGACCACTACTACGGTTCCATCAAGACCAGAGTATCGGAATTCATGAAGGATCTCAACGAAGAGCTGTGGGCTCTGGGCATACAGGCCAAGACGGAACACAACGAAGTCGCCCCTGCCCAGCATGAACTTGCGAACAACTTCCTGACGGTCAACGTTTCCGCCGATCAGAACAACCTGACGATGGAGATCATGAAGAAAGTGGCCAAGAGGCACGGACTGGAATGTCTGCTGCACGAGAAGCCTTTTGCGGGCATCAACGGCTCAGGAAAGCACAACAACTGGTCGCTGAAGACCGATACCGGTATCAATCTTCTTGATCCGGGCGATACACCAGCCGAGAACGCCCAATTCCTGATCTTCCTTACCGCCGTCATCAAAGCCATCGACGAGTATCAGGATCTGGTCAGAATATCCATTTCCTCCGCAGGAAACGATCACCGTCTGGGTGCTTCCGAAGCGCCTCCGGCTATCGTATCGATCTATGTCGGGGATGAACTTGGAGAGATCCTGGAAAGTCTAGAAAAGGGAAGCATCTATACCAGTAAAGAAAAAATACCGATGCAGATCGGAGTTCACGGCATCCCTTCTTTTCCAAAAGACAATACCGACAGAAACAGAACGTCTCCGTTCGCCTTTACCGGCAACAAGTTCGAGTTCCGCATGCCGGGATCCAGCGCATCCATTTCAACACCTAACACGATCCTGAATACCGTAATCGCCCAGGAACTGAAAGGCTTTGCGGACACACTGGAAAACGCAGACGATCTGAACAGGACGATTCACGAACTGATCGTCGATACCTTAAAGAAACATTCCCGTATCATTTTCAACGGCAACGGCTATGATGAATCCTGGATCGAGGAAGCAAAAGCCAGGGGCTTGAGCAACTATCCGTCCACACCGGAAGCCATGGTCCATTATCTGGATAAGAAGAATGTCGATGTTCTGATAAACAACGGCGTTCTTTCAGAAGCCGAACTGTATTCAAGATACGAGATCTATCTGGAACAGTACTACAAGACGATCAACATCGAAGCTTTGACCATGATCGACATGCTAAGAAAGGATATCCTTCCGGCTGTGCAGGAATACGAAAAGAGGCTGAGCGATACGCTGCTGGAGATGCGCAAGCTCGAGCTGCCTGTACAGGATAGTTATGAGATGCTGACGCTGGAGAAGATTGTACAGCTGAAAAAAGACATCTATGCGGACCTCACGAAGATGGTGAAACTGCTCGATGAAAAGGACTGTACAAGCAATCTGGAAACGGCCTTCTTCTACAGGGAAAAGATCATACCTTTAATGAAGTCGATCAGAACCAATACGGATACCCTGGAACAGAATACCGCCAGAGACTGCTGGCCGATGCCGTCCTATCTCGATCTGCTGTTTGGAATCGATTAACATATCCGAAAGAGAGGAAACCATGAACAAAGACAAAAGAATCCCTATCATCATTGATACCGACCCGGGCGTAGACGACTTTTTCTGCATCGCCATCGGCTGCGCTTTCCCGGAACTGTTCGACCTAAGAGCAATCACTACGATCGGCGGAAACAATTCTACCGATGTCACCACCAGAAACGCTCTGGATATCCTGAAACTGCTGCACCGCGAAGATGTTCCGGTAGGCAGGGGAGCCGACAGCTATCTGACAAATGAATTCGATGAGCCGGTTGCCAAGTTCCACGGTGCCAACGGACTGGGCGATGTAGAAATACCGCACAGCGACAGGAAACCCGATCCTCTGGCTGCCTGGGACAAGATCTATGAACAGGCAAGACTCTTCCCGGGAGAACTGGTTCTGGTTACGGTCGGTCCGGAAACCAATCTGGCCATGGCTTTCCAGAAATATCCCGATCTCAGACAGATGATCAGAAAGATCGTTTTGATGGGCGGTTCTCTGGATAGAGGAAACGTAACCGAGTATGGCGAAGCGAACATCTGGCATGATGCGGAAGCCGGAAGGATCGTATTTGCGACCGGTGTCCCGATCGACATGGTCGGTCTGAACGTTACCAGAACGGCGCCTCTGAAGCAGACGATCTTTGAAGGCACAAGTGAAAACGTCAGAGAAGACGTCAA
>JAFONG010000076.1 GCA_017418585.1 Erysipelotrichaceae bacterium
CCTGGAAAACGGAAACAGCGATAAACTGAGGAAACTGTATTCCTACTATGTACCGATGCTGATAGAGATCATCGACAACTTCATTACCATCGACAGCCATGAAGGAACCGACAACCGGGAAGCCAGAAGCAGGCTGATGGAGACGTTTGGTCTGATCAGCAATGCTTTCGAGGCATTGAGAGATAAACAGAAAGAAGACGAATTCGATCAGCTGGAAGCGACGGCACAGACCATCGAACAGCTGATGAAACAGGATAGAAACGCTTAAGGAGGGTATTATGGTTAAACTACAGACACTGGTAAAACGTGTAAATGTCTTTCGTAACGGAGCGGAAGTGATCCGCACGGGAACTGTCGAACTGAAGCAGGGAAGTTCACTTCTGCATGTCTTCGGATTAAGCAATACGGCTGATCAGCAGACGGTAAGACTTTTCTCGATAGAGGGAGTCTCCTGCTCCGACCTGCGTTTTGAAATACTGAAGGAAGAGGATCGGGAAGAATCCAGAGAGATTTCCAAGGAGATCGCACTGCTGCAGAAGCAGATCGAAAGCAGACAGCTGCAGATCACTCTGTGGCAGAGCAACGGCGATTTCTCCAGCCGTACGTCTTTAGGCGCGAACGAAGTCCAGGACTACATCGAAAAGCTTCCGGAACGTCTGGAAAAGCTCAACAGAGATATCTTGGATCTGGAAAAGAAGATCGGTAATCTGGAAAAGAAACTGACAGAAGTACAGGAGAAGGAAGAACTGCCGATCGTTATCGCGGAAGTCTATGTGAATGAAGCGGGAACCTATCCGTTTGAACTGCGCTACCACGAGAATGTCGCAGGATGGAGTCCGGTCTACGAGATCCATTCCAACGCCAAGGATCCTCTGGAGATCCGCATGCGCGCCAGGATCAATCAGTCGACAACGGAAGACTGGAAAGATGTTGCCGTATCTTTGTATACGGGTGATCCTTCCGGCTACAGTGAACTTCCTGAAGTTGAACCGGTATATCTGGATATCAGAGAGAAGAACGTCGAAGTCAGAAGGAATGCCGCTCCGAAGATGGCTATGGCTGCAGGTATGGCGATGGAAGGTGCGGCTATGGATATGGCAGAGGAAGAAGCTCCGATGCTCAGAATGAACATGGCGCAGGCCGAGGTCAAGAGCGATGAGACGATGACGGAATATGTACTTCCTGGTAACAGGGATATCCTCAAGAGAAGCGAAGGAACGATGGCCGATCTGCAGAAATATGAGGTACCTGCGGAGTATCAGATTGCGGCCGCAGCCAAGTCTGATCCAAGTGCCTATCTGACGGCGAATGTCAAGTCGGCCGATCTGCCTCTAATGAACGCCTTCAATGCATCCATCTATCTGAAGGACATGTTTACCGGCAATGTCGGCATCGATCCTGATCTGACCAAGGAAAACATCGAGATCACCTTAGGCAAGGAAGAAAGGGTCCATGTCTCCAGAAAAGAAGTGCTGCGCAAGACTTCCAGCGTATTGCTGAAAGCGCAGAAAGTAACGGAGTACGCCTATGAGACAAAGGTATCCAACCTTTCCGATGAAGAGATAAAGATCGTCTTGAAGGATCAGATCCCTGTTTCCCAGAACAAGGATATCAGCGTAGACGTTGTCGAGATAGACGGCAGCAAGCCGGATGAAAAGACAGGTATTTTCACGAAAGAACTGACGGTCGCTCCGAAACAGAGCGAAACCGTGAAACTTGCATACAAGGTCGCCTGGCCGAAGGACAAGCTGATCCAGGAGAGAAAAACCAGGATCTACTGTCCGGTATGCGGGGCCAGAGTAAACGGCAGATTCTGCCCGGAATGCGGTTCTGACGTAACAAACTGAATGAGGTAAGCATTATGAAAAAACCGGTTATCGGAATACCGAGCAAGATCCAGAACAGACAGGAAGGAGATCTCTGGCAC
>JAFONG010000077.1 GCA_017418585.1 Erysipelotrichaceae bacterium
ATACATTCTCTGCATCAATGTTTTCTGTCGTAAGAGAAGCCGCTATCTCCTGGGGATAGATCAGTCCAAGTTCATAGGCTTTCGTTTTTCCGATGTTTTCTTCATTGTGATAGAAACTGTCTGAAGAATAAGCGTTTTTCCAATAAGGAAAATCGATCAGGTCCAGAATCCGATGTTTATCCATTTTCCTGGTATTGAGAAAAAAGCCCTGCGTACAAGGCTGTTTTAACAGTTCCATGAATCTGGAAGCGTCTTCGCCAAAGTACTCTTTGACTCTTTCTTCAAACAGTTCTTTCATAGTCTTTATATCGAATACGTACCAGATCTCCTGATTCGTATGGAGTATTGCTTCTGAAAATCAATAGATTGTCCTTTATATTCAAACCCTGATAAGATCCTTCTTCCGGAATAATGACATCAGGGTCTGACGGAATGGCTTCTATCAGCCAGTTTGAGCCGTTTCTGACGCATTTTACGACCTTGATATCCGTATAATATGCATAACCCAAAAGCGTTTCAGCGAGGCTGAAATCGCCTCTGGACAAAGCCTCCTTTATTCTGGTAGAAGACACCTTGTCACCCGTATAAGTGTATTCGGGGATCACGACCGTTTCAAAGTTTCCGTATTCTTTTAATAGTTCTGGATCACCCTTGCCCATGCTACCAAAGGAAAAGTCATAGCCGCAGATGAGTTTTAGAAGATTCATTCTGTTCAGATAGCAGCAGATGAAATCTTTTCCATCCAGTCTCATCAGATCTTCATCAAAACGGAAGACGATGATGTTTCTGATGCCGTATTCCTGCATCTTCTCTATTCTTTGTCTGTAGTTCAGGATATGTGAAGGTCTTTTCCCGGTAATTACCTGCAGCGGGTCGGGTTCGAAACAGATCACAGACGGATCGACATGCGAGACAGCACTTTCTTTCAGAGCCTTTTCCAGAAGAGAGCGATGTCCCAGATGTATTCCGTCGAAATAGCCGATGCAGGCTACGCTATCGTTGAATGCAGGTAATGTCTGATGGATGTCTATCTCTGTTACCATAAGCCTCTGACACAGCGGTAGAGTCCGTCCTGTTTTTGATAGATCGCTACCGCCTCCTTTCCGTCGCTGATCAAGATCCGGTCTGAACCGGAATCGAGCTTTATCGGTTTTCCGTTTTTCACATCGTCCAGATCATCCGGGATCGCCGTTTCATATCGTGATGAGAGCAGTTCCAGAAGATCGTGGCTTCTGTAGCTGCCCTGCAGGATGTTTTCCAGAGTATCACAGTCTTCCACCCTGACATTGTCGATTGCAGTTCTTCTTAACTGCGAAACCGTTCCGATCAGATTCAGCTCTTTCAGGATATCCCTGACCAGAGCCCTGATGTAGGTTCCGGAAGAGACTTTGCAGGTAAAGGAAAAGCCGTCCGGGTAGATCTCATTGAGACTGATGGAATAAACATGAATGTTTCTTACCGGAAGTTCCACTTCCAGATTTTTCTGCTGATATCTGTAGAGCCGTTCTCCGTTTACCTTGACTGCGCTGGTGATCGGGACTTCCTGCTTCAGATCGCCTGTAAATCGTTTTAAAACGGCTTCCAAAGTCTCTTTTTCAGGCAATGCATATTCTCTTTCTTCGATGATCTTTCCATCCGTGTCCAGAGTATCGGTGCTGATGCCTAAAAGAACTCTGGTCCTGTATTCTTTACAGTTGGAAACCAGAAACTGATTCGCCTTCGTCGCTTTATCGTAAAGAACGATCATGACCCCGGTAGCGCCGGGATCCAGCGTGCCGGTGTGTCCGATCTTCTTCGTATGGAGTACTTTTCTTAGCTTGAAACAGACATCGAAAGATGAAATGCCTGCGGGTTTATCGACAAACAGAACGTTGTTCATACAGGAAAATTATAACATGAGTTATAATGAATGCATGTCAATGAAAAAGATCCTGGCACAGGTCAGGAAAGCGGATCAGATGTATCAGATGATAGAAAACGGGGACAGGATCGCCGTTGGACTTTCCGGAGGAAAAGACTCTTCTTTACTGCTCTATACGCTGTATCTGTACCGTTTTCTATCAAGGAATACCTACCAGAAGGATTTTGAACTGATCGGGATACATATCGATCTGAATTTCGGTGAGGATGACACAAATCCGCTGCTGGAATGGTTTGGACAGTACGATATCAGGACAGAGTGCGAGGAATCGAAGATCGCGGACATTCTGAAACTGAATCTGCATAAGGAGAGAATAGACTGTTCGCTGTGTTCCACGCTGAAAAAAGGCGCCGTGATCCGTAAGGCAAAGGAACTTGGATGTAACAAGGTGGCATTTGCCCATCATGCGGATGACGCGATCGAAACGCTCCTGATGAACATGATCTACGGAGGAAGAGTCGCCACTTTCGATCCGAAGATGTATTTGGATCATTCGGAAACGACCTTTATCCGTCCATTCTGTCATTCTTTCGAATCGGAAATCGCCAAGACCTGCAGGCAGCTGGAAATCCCGATCATAAAGTCAGGATGTCCGAACGACGGATATACGCAAAGACAGGAAATCAAGGAACTCCTGCATTCCATCTATCACAAATATCCCCAGGCAAAAGAAAACTTCCTGCTTAGCCTTTACAACGAGGAACATCTGAATCTCTATTTCAATAAAAAAGGAGAAAAATAAAAGCCATGCGATGCATGGCTTGTTTTATTATTTCCTGGCAGATCTGCGAATCGCCTTGCCCAGTTCGAATACCGGGAAGGTAGACAGTGCCAGACCGACACAGATCAGCAGTTCTTTCAGTTCAAACGTACCCGGATGCAGGCCGAATACGGTGCAAAGACCCGGAACATAGATCGCAGCCAGGGTGATCAGAACGGTTACGATAACCGCACCGAACAGCCACCAGTTGAAGTTCTTCATCATGGAGCCGGAGAAGATGGATTTCGTCTGTGAACGCATGTTGACGGCACAGGCGATTTCGGCGAAGTTGACCGTAAGGAAAGCCATGGCGATCGCATTGACACAGTCCGGAGAACCGAAGAAACCTTTGATCGTTCCTCTTTCCAGATAAAGTCCGATAAAGTAGGCAGCCAGTTCGATGATTGCAAGGTAGATGCCCTGCCATACCATGTCTATGCCCGCACCGTTTGCGAAGATACCGTCGGATGAATTACGCGGTTTTCTCTGCATGACGTCGCCTTCCGCCTTTTCCATGCCCAGAGCCAGTCCAGGAAGCGAATCGGTAACCATGTTGATCCAGAGCAGATGAACAGGCGTCAGAATCGTAAAGTTCAGCAGTGACGCCACAAACATGATAATGACCTCGCACAGGTTTGTGGACAGCTGGAACTGAATGACCTTGCAGACGTTGTCGTAGATCTTTCTTCCTTCTTCTACCGCATTGACGATCGTCGCGAAGTTGTCATCGGCCAGAACCATGTCCGCAACGGATTTTGTTACATCCGTTCCGGTAATGCCCATGCCGATGCCGATATCTGCAGCCTTGATGGATGGCGCATCGTTTACGCCGTCTCCGGTCATGGCCGTAACCATGCCTCTGCCCTTCCAGGCATTGACGATTTTGGTCTTGTGTTCCGGCTGAACTCTGGCATAGACAGAATATCTCGTAACGACATCCAGCATGTCTTCTTCGGAATACTGATCCAGCTCATGCCCTTCAATAGCCTGATCTTCATCAGTGATGATACCCAGATCCTTGCCGATGGCGATCGCCGTATCCTTGTGGTCTCCAGTAATCATGATCGGTCTGATTCCTGCCGAACGGCATTCCTTGATCGCATCGTAGACTTCCGGACGGCAAGGGTCGATCATGCCGACGATACCGATAAATACCAGATCGTGTTCCAGATCTTCCGGATCATCTGATTTCGGCAGATTGTCGTATCTTCTATAGGCGGCGCAAAGCACTCTAAGCGCCTTTGAAGCGAATTCCTTGTTCTTATACAGGATTTCTTCTTTCAGTTCACTGGTGATCGGAATCTCGCCTGTTTCTGAAAGATATCCTGTGCATCTGTGAAGCATGACATCCAGAGCGCCTTTGGTGTACTGTACGTAACCGTATGTATCAGGATGGATCGTAGACATCATCTTGCGGTTGGAATCAAACGGAGCTTCGCCTTTCCTTGGCTGTTTGTCTTCCAGCTCATACTTCGGCATGCCCAGACTGTTGGCGTAGTTTACCAGTGCGCATTCAGTCGGTTCACCGGTTGCGGATGTTTCACCGATTCCGATCTCGGCATCAGAGCACAAGGCCATGGCCTTTGCCAGAAGCTTCTTGTCGGCGGTAAATTCATCCACGACCGTCATCTTGTTCTGGGTTAAGGTTCCTGTCTTGTCGGAACAGATAATATTGGTGCAGCCTAGCGTTTCTACAGCCGTCAGTTTTCTGATCAAGGCCTGACGTTTTGCCATGGCAGAAACACCGATGGACAGAATGATCGTAACGACCGCAGGCAGTCCTTCCGGAATCGCGGCAACCGCCAGCGCGATCGCGGCAATGAAAGTATCCAGCGTTGCATTTCCAAGCATCGACAGTGAGAACTTTTCTTTAGAAACAAGAACCGTCTCAACAACGCCTACGATAAAGACGATGACGCAGATCCAGATGACCAGTTTGGTCAGGAAAGCGGACAGTTCTCCCATTTTTTTCTGTAACGGGGTAAGCTCTTTTTCCGACTTATTCAAAGCATCGGCGATCTTTCCCATTTCCGTATCCATGCCGCAGGCTACGACAACGGCCTTGCCTCGGCCATAGACGACGGTAGAACCGTTGTACAGCATGTTCTTTCTGTCGCCTAAGGTAATGTCTTCCTTGCCGTCGACGCACATCAGAACATCAATGATCTTGTTGACCGGGACGGATTCACCCGTTAAGGCAGCTTCTTCCGCCTTCAGGGAATGCGATTCCAGGATACGGCAGTCCGCCGGAACGGTATCGCCCGCTTCGAACACGATTACATCGCCCAGTACGACATCTTCCGATTTAACGATCTCGATCTTGCCGTCCCTTAATACCTTGGACGTCGAAGCCGTCATCTGCATCAGCGCTTCCATGGCACCTTCCGCCTTGGATTCCTGAATCAGAGACATAATCGTATTGATGGTTACGACAGCCATGATAACGATGACATCCGCAAATTCGGAGAAACGGAAACCGTTTTCCATCTGCAGGACGTTGACAACGGCCTGAATGGCGGCTGCCGCCAGCAGCATGATGATCATCGGGTCGGAAATCGAATTGATAAACCGTTTAAACAGCGGCGTTTTTTCTGCTTCCTGAAGCTTGTTCTTGCCGTTTTCCGCCAGTCTTCTTGCCGCTTCCGCAGAGTTTAGACCGTCTGGTGAAGAATTCACCTGTTTTAATACTTCAGCAGCATCTTCCAGATAATGTTTTTCCATATAAATCCTTTCTTTAAAAAACAAAAACTCATGCATTGCATGAGACATTGAATCGAATTTCCCATGCACAACACTAAGCCATACATGAGTCTCGCTTTTTAAGGCAAACCAGGCATAAAGCCGAGATTGTTGGCTTGACACGTAATACTACGCAAGCTACTCCCTCATTCGAATCAATTTTAGCGTAAATCAGGCTTTTTTACAATCTCATTCATAGTAAAATTGAGTCATGAAGAGGATCTATCTGGAAATTACGGATGCCTGTAATCTGAACTGTCCGTTCTGTACTTACGAGAAGGGACATGATTTTATGCCTTTCGATAAGATCAAAGACTGTATCAGACAGATCAGACCTTTCTGCAGCTATGTTTATCTGCATATTCTCGGCGAACCCCTACTGCATCCGGATTTCGACAGGATCCTGGATCTTCTTGATGTGAACGAAATGAATCTGCAGCTTGTTAGCAACGGGACACTTCTGAATCAACATCCTGATCTGCTTAATCATCCGTGCTTAAGGAAACTGTCCATCTCTTTGCATAGCGTCAACAATCTGGATGTCTCCGACGACTATTTCGCAACGATAGATAATCTGCTGGAAAAAGACAGAAATACCGTAATCGAGCTTCGCTTCTATGACCCTGAGAGTCTGAATGGAAAACTGAAAGATTATCTGAACGGGCTTAAGGAGAGATACCCTTTTGAGATCACCTCAAAAAAGAATTCCTGGCGGCTTAAGGACAATGTCTATGTCTATTTTGAAGAGCTCTTTGAATGGCCGAAGATCGAAGATCCTGTGATCAACGACACAGGAACGTGCCACGGCGGAGTAGACATGCTGGGAATCACGGTCGATTCCAGAGTTACGCTTTGCTGTCTGGATCCCAAGGCTCATAATGCGATCGGTTCTCTTGAAGAAAGCAGTTTCGCGGATATTATCAGTTCCCCTGCATATAAAAAACATGTGCAGGAATTCAAGGCACATGTCATCAGTTCACCGCTGTGCAAAAGGTGCAGCTACCGTTTAAGATTCAGATAATAGGCATGAGCCAGAATAATGGAAGAACGAACGGAAAGAGAGATCTCTTTCTTTTCTTTGTGTTCGATGTAATAGCCGATGTCCTTCATCTGATCCAGACCGTTGTAATCCTGAGAGATCATCAAAGCATACGGTTCATTCAGAACCAGATCCGACAGCTCCTTGCTGCCTTCCGATACAAACGGCAAAAGATTCCGTCCAGGATGATCTTTCAGATAGGCATCCAGATCCCGATAGGAACTGATCCGACAATGAAAGAAAGAACCCATAGAGGCCCGGATACAGCGGGGATCGAAGTAATCCAGATCGCTGCCGATCAGGATGATGTCCTTAAAATCAAAAGAAACAGAAGTTCTAAGCACCGTTCCCAGTTCACCGAAATCGCCGAATCCGTAGAGAACCACGTGATTTCCTTCTTCTGCTTCTTGAGAATACTTGTCAAACACGCCGATACAGTAGCAGTTCTCTTTTACGGAGAGCTTCTCGATCAGCTGATCGTCATATTCAGGAACGATTCCGTTCTTCCTGCACAGATCCAGAAGCAGATCCAGCTGGCTGTTTCTGACTGCCTTTCCGGATAATAAAAGCTTCCTGACTTTATCGGGGTGCTGCTTCAGCAGTTCGATCGTCAACGACATTCCCAGCGAATAGGAAGTTCTGTCATCTTTCTGATATCTGTTCATATTTCAATAGTATCGCATTTGCGATCCGTATACCATCCAGCGCGCAGGACATGATTCCGCCGCCGTAGCCGGCTCCCTCTCCCATCGGATAAATACCGGGCGTGTTGACCGACTCGTATGTTTCGTTTCTTTTGATCCTGATCGGACATGAGGATCTTGTTTCCGGACCGATCATGATTCCTTCCTCAATGAATCCGGGAATCTTGCGGTCGAAATCTCTCAATGCCTGCTTTACGATCTGAAGATCATCCTTACTAAAGAACCGGTTGAAGTCATACAGAACGGTTCCTAAAGGATATGTCGATTCTATGATAAGCGGTTTAAGTCCGCCGTTCATGAAATCGGATATGTTCTGCGAGAGAGCCTTATAGGACCCTGAATGATCGTAGGCTTTTCTTTCTATCCCGTGCAGATACTCATAGCCGTCGGTAAACTCTTCCTTACGGATCTGAATCAGAATTGCGCTGTTAGCGATGAGCGAATCTCTGGCGGCATAAGACATGCCGTTGGTGACGATGGTCTGTTTTTCCGACATTGCAGGTATGACGATACCGCCCGGACACATGCAGAAGGAATAGACTCCCTTTTCTCCTTTATAGCGCAGGAAGTATTCGTTTGCTTCCTTTACCATGCTGCCGGTCTGTCTTGCGTCGATCAGGCTCTGCGGATGTTCGACTCTGAAGCCTAGGGCTATGTCCTTTTTTTCGATATGGATGCCCTTTTCTTTAAACATCCTTACCGTTTCATAGGCGCTGTGACCGATCCCGGAAAGGAAACAGTCGCATGAATATGTTCCCTTATCCGTAATGATTCCCGTTATTCTGCGAGAATCATCCAGAATCAGATCCCTGACCGGTTCTGAAAAATGGAATTCGCATCCTTTTTCCATCAGTCTATCGGTAATTCTTTCAATGATCTTCCTGATCTCGTCCGTTCCGATATGGGCATGCGGCTCATAACGGATACTCGGATTCGCTCCGTGTTCAACAAAGACATCCAGAATATAATCGATGTACGGATCTTTGATCCTGGTCGTCAGCTTGGCATCGGAAAAGGTTCCCGCTCCGCCTTCCCCGAACTGTACGTTGGAATCCTCATCCAGAATTCCTTCTTTAAAGAAACGTTCCACATCCTTCTGTCTTTCGGATATTCTTTTGCCCTTCTCGAATACGACGACTCTGAATCCCGCTTCCATCAGCCTGTAAGCCGCAAAGATCCCGCTTGGTCCATATCCGGCGATGATGCAGACCTGACTTCTTGGCCGATACTTCGCTTTCAGATCGGCAGGAACATATCTGACAATATCCTTGCTGAGATGTTTCTCTTCATGATCGGTCTCTACCAGTACGCTGTAGACATAGACCGGTTCTTTACGGGCATCAAGGGATTTTCTGCGAATCGAAAAAGACTTCACTTTTCCATGCAGTTTCTTCTCGATCCTGTCTTTCAGAACCGTTTCATCCTCATCGATTCTGAGCTTTATTCCGTTGATCTGCAGCATTATTCTACACTCTTTAATGATTCTACCATATCGATCCGTTCCAGCGGTCTGCGCATGAAGAAAAGGACGATAGCCGTAAATACAAAAGTTATCAGGAAAGCATAGGTAAAGGACAGAACGGAAATATTCATCCCGAACATGACCATCTCCATGTTTATGACATTCATGATGAAATGATGTTCCAGTACACCCAATGGGAGTCCCAGAATACCGCCGATCAGCGTCAGCAGCAGGATCTCCTTGAAGATATACAGATTCACTTCGTGTTCATTGAAACCGAGAACCTTTAAGGTGGCGATCTCTCTGACTCTTTCCGAGATGTTGACCTGAGTCAGATTGACAAGAACGACAAACGCCAGAGAACCCGAGGTTATGATAATAACCGCAATAATCAGATCCAAGGCATTGATCATCGTCTGGAACTGGTCGATCATGCCGGAAAAGTCGATGACGGAGATATAGTCTTTCAGTTGCCTGCAGTCTTTCATCAGACTGTCAGGATCGTCCGTCTTAACAGCAATGAGTGTATCCTTGATTTCTTCTTCGAACAGAGACTGATACATGGCTTCGGACATGAAGATATAGTGCTGGAAATACATCTCGCAGATCTCACTGACCTGTACTTCGGCTTTCAGTCCGTTCTTTGATTCCAGAATGACCATGTCCCCTTTCTTGATACCGTTGTTTCTGGCGAACTTCTGGGAAACAACGATTCCTTCATTGTTCAGTTTTATCGGCGTTTTCCTGTCAGCACTTCTCAGGTCCATGGTTACAAAGGCATTCCTCGGCTCCATGACGATGACGGATGCGGTATCGTTCCTGCTGTTGAAGTACAGTTTTCCGGTATAGGACATGAACGGAACAACCGTCTCGTTATTCAGATCTTTCTCCAGGATATCCAAGTTTTCTTCCAGATGATGATCGTTTTCCAGAGAGATCTGATAGTCGTAGGCGAATATCTCTCCGAACTGAATATCGATGACATCCGATATGGAATCCTTGATGCCCCAGCCCAGGACCAGCAGTGCCGTGCATCCGGCCACACCGATGACGGTCATCAGGAAACGGGACTTGTATCTGAAAAGGTTTCTGGCGGTGATCTTGGATGTAAATGAGAGTTTTTCCCAGATGAAGGAGATCTTTTCCAGCAGGATCTCTCTGGCATTCTTAGGAGCCTTAGGACGCATCAGGGAGGCCGGAACGTCTTTCAGAGTATTTGCTACAACGTAAGCCGTTACGCCGCACATGAGGCCTAAAAAAGACAGCAGACAGATCGCTACGTACGGGACAGGAAATGACAGCTCCATCTGAGGCAGATCGTACATCAGACGCCAGGTCCGGTAGATGACGGTCGGAAAGATCGCCTGGCCAAGCAGAATACCCGGAATTCCGCCCATCACGGCAGCCAGGGAGGCATAGGAAACGTATTTCCCGATGATCTGTTTCTTAGTGAAACCTAAAGCGGAATAAATGCCGATCTGTCCTCTTTGTTCATCGACAAGTCTGGTCATGGTCGTCAGACATACCAGAGCGGCAACCAGGAAAAACAACATCGGCATGGCGTAGCCAATGGCTGCCATCTGTTTGCAGGTACTGTCATACATATAGCTGGAATAATGGCCTTCCCGATCCAGCAGCGTCCAACTGGCTTTCGGCAGGTCATCGATGTCCTGCCTGGCTTTTCTCAGTTCCGCTTCCGCCTTGGCGATCTCGTCGTTAAAAGTCAGAACGCCTTCCTTGTACTCTTCCAGTCCCGTTTCGTATTCCTGACGGGCTTTTCTGATCTGGTAATTCAGACTGTCGTAGGTATTCTGGGCTTCATCCAGAGCCGCCTTGGCGTATTCCCTGACATCCGCACTGTAGAGAACGGAAGGATCTATTCCGTGCGACAGGGCAAAATCCTGGGCTTGCGAAGAGAAATCGCTCACATCGTCTTCTCTGACCGTAGCTTTCAGCCTGCCGATCAGCGTGTTGAGCATGTCCAGCTCGGCCTCATAGTTGACGATCATGATATTGGCGTCGTTCAGTTTCTGGGCGGCTTCATCCAGCTTAGCCTGTCCATCCGCCTTCTTCTCTTCGAACTCTTCGCTTGCCTTGCGCAGTTCTTCTTCCGCTTCTTCCTTGATCTGATCCTTCAGATAGTTCTGCTGAACAAAGGCGATATCAGCGATATCCGTACTCCTGTCGTCCACAAAATCCTCGTATTCTCTGGTATAAGAAAGACAAGCGTCCGCATCTTTCAGAGTCATGTACAGGGTCGTAAAGTACTTGAATATGAAATTTGTATTCGGAACATAAAGAACCATGTTCAGTTCCTGATTCTTTAGATTGGAAGTTCCGAAAACATTACAGATGTATTCCGGGGATTTCACAAATCCGACAACGGTATAATGATCGTTTTTCAGATACTCGTGGATATCCTCGTCCAGCCAGAGAGAAAACTCTTCGCCAAGATAATAATCGCCTTCACCGATATAGTTGACCAGAAGTACGCATTCATCCGCTTTTTTCGGCATCCTTCCTGCACTTAATTCAATCTGATTTACGCTTCTTCCCAGTTCCGTAACTCTGGCGACAAGTTCATCTCCGTCCTGTCTGGTACAGTAGACATCTACCGTTTTGGAGGCAAAAAGCCGGTCGATCTGATCCGATTCCCTTAACGCCTGAAGATCTTCGATACAGAAACCGTAGGCTGAATACAGCTGCAGATCCTGAAGATGATACTTGTCGTCAAAACGATCGACGCTGCTGCGCATGATATAAGGATTCGACATCAGACCCATCATGAAAGCGACGCCGATCAAAACGATCAGTGTCAGTGACAAAAAGCGCTTTACGGTTTTTCTAATAAGTCTGAAAGTGTCGATCTGAAACATCAGTATTCTATTTCCTCAATGTTTTTAGGATTATCGTTGATCTGAATGGATTCAACCTTGCCGGAACGAATATGTATTACTTTATTGCCCATGTCCGCCAGTGCGCTGTTGTGGGTAACGATCACGACGGTCATTCTCTCTTGGAAACACATGTCCTGAAGGACTTTCAGGACCTGTTTTCCGGTCTTGTAGTCCAGAGCTCCGGTCGGCTCATCGCAAAGCAGAAGCTTTGGGTTTTTTGCAACTGCGCGGGCGATCGCTACACGCTGCTGTTCTCCTCCGGAAAGCTGTGACGGGAAGTTGTTCATCCTGTCTTCCAGACCTACGAGTTTCAGCATCTTAACAGGATCCAGAGGGAATCTGCATATCTGTAAAGCCAGTTCAACATTCTCCTTGGCCGTCAGATTCTGTACCAGGTTATAGAACTGGAATACGAAACCGATATCGTTTCGGCGGTATTCACACAGCTTTTTCTGACTGTATCCGGCAATGTCTTCTTCATCGACGATGACATGTCCCCCGGTAACGGTATCCATTCCGCCAAGAATGTTAAGAACCGTTGTCTTTCCTGCGCCGGAAGCGCCAAGTATGGTTACGAATTCACCCTTTTCGATATCAAAGGACATGTCGTCAAGAGCCTTGATCTCTACCTCTCCCATCTGATAGATCTTTGATACATTACGGAACGAAATAAAGCTCATCTACTTCACCAGCTTTCTGATATCGCTGTCCAGCATCACAATATAGGAATTGAGATAAGTCTTAACCAGCATTTTCAGCTGATCCTTTTCTATGGTCGTTCTTCTGAATATTTCCCGCATGCCGGCAAAAATGGAAATCGCATAGCTGCGGGAAAGGATGATCTTTTCATTGGAAAAACCTTCGATCGGAAAATGCTGGTCGATCAGGGAATTGATGGCTTTCGAGAACCATTCGATCAGTTCCTTGTTGACTCCCGAGTTCATCATCAGGATGTTGAATTCTATTTTATGCTTATGATAGACATCCACCAGTCGATCAGCCAGCTGATTCATGACATCGCTCAGTTCATTTACATCGGCCTTGATATTAAAGACTCTTGTTTCCATCGACACGCTGTCTGCCGTTATACTGCGGATAATGTCATTGATCTCTTTCAGAGTGTCCCCGACGATCATTCTGTTGATGTCTTCCTTGCTTGGAAAATAACGGTAAAGATTTCCTACCGTCATATTCGCTTTCTTGGCGATATTGCGCATGGATGCGTTTTTATAGCCTTTTTCCAGAAATTCTTCTTTGGCTGAATTGATTATTGCCTGTCTTGATTCATCTTTCAGTCTCTGAGCCATAATAAATGAACCTCCGTTTACTATATTCATTGTAACACAATATAATAAACAACGGTTCACTTAATTGAATAAAGAAAAAGCAGGTTTCCCTGCTTCTTTTATGCTTATTTTCTTAATCCTAACTTGGCAACCAGATCTCTGTATCTGTTGACATCGTTGTTTTTCAGATACTCCAGTAAGCTCTTTCTCTTACCTACCATCATCAGCAGACCTCTGTTTGAATGGAAGTCTTTCTTGTTCTGCTGCATGTGCACAGTCAGTTTGTTGATCGTAGCGGTAAGCAACGCGACCTGAACTTCTACAGAACCGGTATCGCCTTCGAATCTGGCATAATCCTTAACGATCTTTGCCTTTTCTTCTTTTGTAAGCATGTTTTTTTCTCCTTTTTCTCTTTATGATTGTAACCGTGTCAGAAGCCGGAGAAGCTTTCCAACTCAGCAACAATGCCTAATCAATATAACATGATTCCATGTCTATTTCAAGCGTTTTTTAAGCCGTTCTTCCTCTCTTGTAGGCATGGGTAATACCGGCGATCCTTTTCGCCAGTCTGCCGTTTATCTGGCCTTTCCTTAAACGCCATCTCCAGTTGTTCAAAGTGCCCGGAACATTCATCGTGGATTCCTCTCCCAGACCCAGATAGTCCTGTATCTGTGCGACAAACAGGGACGCTACCGAAGACATGCCTCCCCTGATGAATCCGTAGTTGTAGCCTTCTTCTTCATTCAGACCGTAATACAGTTTCGCATATTTCAGGTCTTTCTTCTTCGCCTTGTTCAGCCAGCCCATGATCGGAACATTGTCGTGGGTGGAAATGTAGCAGACACAGTTTTCCGTATGGTTGTGCGGCGCATGGAAACTCGATCCATCGTCAGCCATTCCGAATTCCAGGACTCTCATTCCCGGAAAGCCGGATACCTGAAGCAGTTTTACGACTTCTTCCGAGATGATGCCAAGGTCTTCCGCGATGAACTGGACATTGCTGAACCAGTCTCTCAATACGGTTATGAAGTCAACGGAAGGCCCTTTGACCCAGCGTCCGTTCTTTGCCGTCTTTTCGCTATATGGAACAGCCCAGTAATCCTCAAAACCGCGGAAATGATCGATACGGATCACATCGAAATACTTGCTGGCGCCCTCTACTCTTTCCAGCCACCATTTGTATCCGGTCGTCTTCATGTATTTCCAGTCATAGAGCGGATTTCCCCAGAGCTGTCCGTTCTTGGAAAAGTAGTCAGGCGGTACGCCCGCTACCTCTTTCGGCTGTTTCGTTTTCTCGTTCAGCTGAAACTGCCTGCTGTCTGCCCAGACTTCGCAAGAATCCATCGCAATATAGATCGGCAGATCCCCGATGATCCTGATTCCGTTCCTGTTGGCATATTCCTTAAGATCCATGAACTGCCGGTAGAAAAGAAACTGCAGGAATTCATAGAAACGGATATCTTCTTTCAGCATTGCCGCATAGTGCTCCAGCGCTTCTTTTTTCCTTACCCGGATATCTTCATCTTCCCATTCCAGCCAGGATTTCATGCCGAAGTACTTCTTTACCGCCATGAACAAACCGTAGTCCGGCAGCCAGTTTTCATTCTCTCTGACAAACTGGTCGAATTCTTTCCGGTATTTATCTGATCCATTGAGATAGGCTTTGTAAAGAAGCGGATATCGGTTTACATACAGATCTCCGTAATCGACGTAGGAAGGATCCATGACTTTGATTTTCTTTAAGTCTTTCCTGCCGATCAGTCCGTCTTCTTCCAGCAGATCCAGATCGATGAAATACGGATTCCCGGCGAACGACGAAAATGACTGATATGGCGAGTCGCCGTAGCTGGTATGACCTACAGGAAGCACCTGCCAGTAGGACTGGTTGGCCTTTACCAGGAAGTCTACAAAACGGTAGGCTTCTTTCCCCAGTGTTCCGATGCCGTAGTTCGACGGCAAGGACGAGATCGGCAGCAGGATGCCTGCACTTCTAGTAATGCTCATATAATAATCCTCGATTTCTCTATCTTTTATTCTAACTTAAATATTAAAATAAAAGTGAGGTATTGATATGAAAAAGACCATGTATATTCTAATTGTCTTCTCCCTTCTTGTATCATTGTGCTCCTGTTCCAATAAAACGGCTGTCGAGAAAGTCACTTCCTCCGATTCCGTCTATGTCAGAAAGATCGAAGGTCTTGATGATGATTTCATCATGGGCATGGATGTGAGCAGTGTTCTGACGCTTGAGGACAGCGGAGTCAGGTTCTATGACTACAATGGCGAAGAAGCGGATCTTTTTCAGATCCTGGCGGAGAGCGGCATTACCCACATCAGAGTCAGAGTATGGAACGATCCTAACGATGAAAGCGGACACGGATACGGCGGCGGCAACTGTGATATCTTAAAAGCCGTAGAAATCGGCAAGAGAGCGACGAAATACGGGATGAAACTGATCGTCGATTTCCATTATTCCGATTTCTGGGCCGACCCGGGGAAACAGATGGTCCCGAAAGCCTGGAAAGGCATGAGTATCGAAGAGAAAGCAGATGCCTTGTATCAGTATACACGGGATTCATTAAAACAGCTGAAGGATGCGAAAGTCGATGTGGGAATGGTTCAGATCGGCAACGAAACCAACGGATCGCTGGCCGGTGAAACGATCTGGCTGAATATTGTTCATCACCTCATGGCCAATGGCTCGAAAGCCATCCGGGAAGTATATCCGAAAGCACTGATTGCCGTTCATTTCGCCAATCCCGAGAAAGCCGACAGCTATGATTTCTATGCCTCCAAACTGGCGTACTACGATCTGGATTACGATGTCTTCGCCTCGTCCTACTATCCTTACTGGCACGGAACGCTGGAAAATCTCTCACAGGTCCTTTCAGGCATAGCCGAAAAATACGGCAAGAAAGTGATGGTGATGGAAACGTCCTACGCATATACAAATGAAGATTCCGACTTCTTCGGAAATACGATCTCCGATGAGAGCAGTGTTGCCAAACCTTATCCATATACCGTACAGGGTCAGGTCAACAGCATACTGGATGTCATCGATACAATAGCCAATCGGACATCCGACGGTATCGGGGTATGCTACTGGGAAGGCGCATGGATAAGCGTTGGAACGGACTCTTATGAAGAGAACCTGAAGAAATGGGAAGAATACGGTTCCGGATGGGCAAGCAGCTATGCTTCGAAATACGATCCGCAGGATGCGGGTAGATACTATGGCGGTTCTGCCGTTGACAATCAGACTTTCTTTGATCCTTCGGGTCATCCGCTGGAATCTCTGAAACTCTTTGAACTGTGCAGAAAAGGCAATGAAATTCCATTAAAGGCCGATGCGATCGAGGATGTCAGACTGCAGATCGATCTGAATGATGACATCATTCTGCCGGATACAGTGAACGCTTTGATGAATGACGGCTCCAGGAGCCAAATAGAGGCTGTCTGGGAAGCGTATGACAGCGAAATGATGAGGAACAGCGGTCCGGAGCAATATGTGATAAAAGGAACTGCAGGCGGTCTGGATGCGTACTGCTATGTATCGATGATCGAGTATAATTATCTTAGGAACTATTCTTTTGAAGAAGATGTAAACAAGACACCTGTTCCATCGGGGTGGATCGTGAATGATTTCGGAAAGAGCGATGAACTGTGGTGCGAGAGCAAACAGACGGATTCCCTTTCCGGAGAGAATCACTTCCATTTCTGGTCTGCCGGCAAAAACAGCGTTGAATTCTCTCTGGAACAGGATGTTAAGGACCTGAAAGAAGGTTCCTACAAGTTCTCGATCAGCATCATGGGCGGAGATGCCGGAAAGACGGATGTCTATGCCTATGTGAAGATCAACGACGAAATCATAGCCAAGGCTCCGATGAATATCACCGTATACAACAGCTGGGATACAGGTATGATAGATCGATTCGAATACGATGGCGTATCCGATCTGAAAGTGGGAATCTATGTAAAATGTGAAGGAGACGGAAACGGAGCCTGGGGCAAGATCGACGATGCCCTGCTGAATTCTGTTGGAGGATAAATGAATGAAAAAGAAACTGTGTGCTTTACTGCTGATTCTGCTGATGTGCGCATCCTGCTCCGGCGAAAAGAAAACGGATGCGACTCAAGACAACTACCGGGTCTTCTATCAGATCTTTGTCGGTTCATTCTCAGACAGCGACGGGGACGGGATCGGCGATCTTAGAGGCATCATCAACCGTATCGATTATCTCAATGACGGCAATGTCGACTCGAATAGTTCCCTGGGTGTTCAGGGCATCTGGCTTACACCTATCTTCAAGTCCCCTTCCTATCACAAGTACGACGCCAGCGACTATTATGTCATCGATCCGGCTTTCGGAACGCAGGAAGATCTGGATGAACTGATCAGGCTCTGCCACGAAAGAAACATGCTGGTCATTCTGGATCTGGCC
>JAFONG010000011.1 GCA_017418585.1 Erysipelotrichaceae bacterium
CGGAGAATGCCGCAGGGCATATCAAGAACTGTTTGTTCGGATCTTCCGTATCTCTGATCCTGAAAGACGGAAAACTGCTATGTGAAGGCAAGGACGACGTCTTCTTTGCCGAATACGACGGACCGCGTGAGCGCAGCTTCAGCGTCTGTGTAATGGGGGAGTAAACTATGGATCATAAAGACTACACGAGTCCTCTTCTGGAACAGATCAGGAACAGCGTCAAAGACATACATACGATTGCAGAGAACGAGACGTTCGAATTCTTTGAGCAGTGCGTTCCGCCTGAAGTTGTGAAAGGCGGAGGCAACGTGTTCATTACCGGATGCGGAGACAGCTACTGTGCGGCGATTGCCACAAAGCCGATCTTCGAGAATGCCGATACATCGACCAAGACGGGAATGGTTCCGGGAACGCCGACCAAGGCCTGCCGCAACATCGAGTTTTCCCGCTATTACAATACCTACAGCGGATGGAATCCTCTGACACTGGACAGAAACATGCTCTGTGTCGTATCGATCTCAGGTTCGCCTGCCAGACCGAACGAAGCGGCACTGCGTATCAATGAACATGGCGGGACCAGCGTTGCCTTTACCGCCAACCCTCAGGGCAAGCTCGCAGGCAACTGCAAGTACGTCGTTCCGATGACCTTGCCTGAGTACGATCTGGCGCCGAACGTTACGTCGTATTACTCATCGGTATTCTCGCTGATGATGTACGGTTTCTATATGAGCAGCGTCAAGAAGCAGCTGACTCGGGAACAGGCGCAGAAGTGCCGTGAAGGACTGCTGGAATATGTGGATTCCTATGATGAAGAAGTCATGGAAAGACTGTCGAAACAGGCTTTCGATCTTGCCAGGAAATGGGAAGAAGACGGTGTCGACAACATGGACTTCGTCGGAGACGGTCCGGACTATGCGACAGCCTTCTTCGGTTCTGCCAAGATGGTAGAAGCTTTCGGCGGACTCACGACAAACGACGATTCCGAAGGCTGGTGCCACATCAACTATTTCATCAGGGATACGGATCACATCGGAACGTTCGTCATCGCCAACGAAGATTCTCCGGCTTTCTCCAGGCAGCTGGAAACGATAGGAGTCATGTGCTCGATCAGAAAACATGTAGCGGTCATTACGGATGCGGACGAATCGCTGTTCCCAGAGAACGCAGTCATCATCAAGGTACCTAAGGCGAAAGCTCTGTGGATGCATCCGCTGATGGAACATATTCCGATGGATTTTGTTGCCGGATATATCGGCTGCTGGAGAGGCAGAAGACCTTTCAGAAACAGCGAAGAGCCTTGGTGTCTGGATCAGGATGCAGCCAGATTCCGTAAGAGCAAGATCGAGATCATATAGGAAGGAAGTGAACTTATGGCATACATGGAAAAGATAAGCCTGACGACGAAGTTTGAAGGCATGCATGATGTGACAAAGCAGGTTCAGGAAGTCGTTAAGAAGAGCGGTATTCAGGAAGGCATCTGTGTCATCAACTGCAATCATACGACTGCCGGTATCGTTATCACTTCTTTCTGGGACAAGAGAGGACACGTGGACTTCCAGGAGGAACTGGATAAACTGATCCCGTTAAGATACGACTATCATCACAACTTCGATACGCCTACCGATGCGGCAGGCCATATCAAGAGTGCGATATGC
>JAFONG010000002.1 GCA_017418585.1 Erysipelotrichaceae bacterium
GCGCTTCTTTTTTCTTCAGTTCCAGACCCAGGGCGAATCTTTCATCCTTTCTGCCAATAAACATAACTCCGAACTTGCAGAAATAGTACTGTTCATCCTTGTCGACAGTCTTGACGACCGGTTCTTTCGCCACTTCCAAAAGTTTTTCATACAGCTGTTCGAAAGATGTGACACCCGGCCATTCCTCTTGCGAAGGAAGCCCTACTTTATCCACAACAGCTTTCAGTTCTTTCTGTTTCATGGAACTCAGCATCGCTCTTCCGGTAGCCGTATCGTACAAGGATCCGCGGTAGAGTTTTCCTTTTTCATCCAGAGGGTTATCCGGAGAATTGAAGTAGCGCAGAACAAACTTTTCGCCGTCGATCAGATTCGTCAGCAGCGTAGTATAGCCGGTCTTGTTCTGAAGCCATCTCAGCACCGGACTGCAGGCATCGATTAGATCGCGGTGAAAGCTGTCGTATCTGGCCAAGGCATAGGAATATATCCCCAGTACATATCCCGATGATCTCGAGACTTTATTTAGAAAACCCCGCTCCGTCAGTGTTTCAACGATATGACAGCAGGTGCTTTGATTCAGCCCGGTTCTTTCGGCGATCTGGGATATCGTAAGAGGCTTGCCGTGATTATCCGATACGCACATCATGATATCCAGTGCACGGTCAACAGATTGTATCATATCTGCTCCGTTTGGATTTGGAATTGGTTTTGTATTCCTGTGGCGACATGCCGTACTTTTTCTTGAAAAGCTTGCTTAGATAGAACTCGTCGTAGAAGTTGTAGTTGGCAGCCAGTTCTTTCATTCTGACATACGGTTCTGAATCGATGTGCATCGCCACCATTTCCAGCTTCTTGCTGATCTGATAGGCATGCGGAGTCTGCCCCGTTTCACCCTTGAACATCGTCGTCAGTTTCTTGTAGGATACTCCGGAAGCTTCGGTCAGTTCTTCTTTCGAATAGGTCTTGTACAGATTGTCGTTGATCAGCCTGATGACTTTCCTGACTTCCTCGGACATGTTCTTCTCCTCACCGAGCTTGGCGATTTCACAGAACAGCAGGGTGATATACGCATCCGCTCTTGCCTGATTGAACGGTTCATCGGAACAGAAGGCGTCACAGGCCGACTTGAAGTAGGAAATGATTTTTGGGTTGCCGAAAGAAGAGAAGAAAGGATCGATCTTCAGATTGGAAGGTTTTTCCAGCAGGTCGTTTCCTTCCTTGGTGATATGGACACAGTAGGTCTTGGTCCCTTTTTTGCACGGTTTCTTGATGAATTCATGCTGTCCGGCTGTAAGGATCAGGATAGAATCGGGTTTCAAGGTGTATTCTACTTCTTTGTTTCCGATCTTCTCGATGAAGGTCCATTCTCCTTCGATCAGGTAAACAATGTCGTGATAAGCCAGCGTTCTGTCGATCAGAAGTTCCTGTGTCGGTTCCAGATATGTGTGACTGCTGGCGGCTACGACGTGGTGGGTTGTGTTTATGTCAATGTTTATCATATGGTTTCCTGGAAAAATAATACATCAAACTTGCTTTCTTTCTACATGTATCATTTTACCCTAAAGGTGTACATTAATAAATGAAGAAAGCGCTTTTAATGTAGAAAAAATCATTTTTTGAGGCAAAAGAAACGACTGATAAGAGAAATAAAAATACATGAAAACGATAATAACCTGGCTTATGCCTGAGTTGTTATAGATTATTCAAAACAGGAGGAATTTGAATGAAAAAAATTTTAACTATTCTTCTTGCCATTGCAATGGTATTTGCACTGACAGCCTGCAACAAGCCGGCTGAAGAACCAACCGATGGCGGCGAAGAAACTGCTGCAACAAAAGTATGGTTTGTTGCTCCGTTGGCTACAGGTTCCGCTTGGGGCACTTGTGGTACTGCATTCCTGGCTGAATGTGAAAAACTCGGCATGGAAGGAAAATATGAAGGCCCGATTCAGGCAGCCGATATTCCGGCTATGATCGACCTCTGCGACCAGGCAATTGCCGATGGCGCCGATGTTCTGATCTGTAACTGGAGAGACCTTGATTCCTTCAACGATGTTGCTGACAGAGCTATTGCAGCCGGCATTAAGCTGATCGGCTACAACATGGCTCTTCCTGAGAGATGTCCTAACTACCTGGGTATCGACCCTTCTAAGCTTGGCGAAGTACAGGCTCAGACTGTTGTTGACAACCTCGGAACAGAAGGCATCAACGTTCTTTATCTGAACGCAAGTGCAACTTCTCAGTCACATGCAATTACTCAGAAAGCGTTCGAAGACAAACTGCATGAACTGGCTCCTACAGCCGTTATTACAGTAGATTTCACCAGTGGTTCAGCTGATGTCGCTGCTGAAAAGGTAAGCACATACATGAATGCCAACCCTGAAATCAACGCGATCGCCTGCAACTGCGGTTTCGCTGCTGTAGCTGCTGCTGCCTACAGAGAAGAGAACTCTCTGACGAAAGAACAGCTCTATGTTCAGGGTATCGATGGCGGTGCCGACATCCTTCAGTATGTTCTGGACGGATTCGCAGACTGCACGATCATTCAGGACTGGACAGGTGCCGGACAGGCTGCTGCTCAGCTGGCTCAGAAGATGGTCAACGGCGAAGAACTTCCTGAATTCACAGGTTTAGGCGCTTATCCTCTGTATGCTGACGGCGTAAAAGAATACGCTGATGCACAGGGTATCACTCTGAATTAGTTTTATCCTGATTCACTGATTTTGACAGTTCACACAGTTCTTTGACTGTGTGAACTGTTCTTTAAGGAGTATTTTATGAAAAAAGAAAAGAAAAACTCTTTATTAAGAACCCTCATCGTTCGTAATGAATTGAGTGCGATCATTCCATTAGTCATCATCCTGATTATCGTTGCGATCGGAAATCCGAATTTTTATCGTTTAAAAAACATTCTGGACATTATTAGAACTGCATCTTTCTCTTTCTATATTGCCGCTCCTTTGACTTTCTTGCTGACGGCCAGCGGCATGGACCTGTCAATCGGTTCGATCCTTTCTTTCGGTGGCGTACTTTACGCCAAGCTGATCGTTGGGGGCGTACCTGTTGTACCATCAATTTTGCTATGTCTTATCGCGGGTGGAATCATCGGTTTCCTGAATGGTCTGGTTATCGTTAAATACAATCAGCCGGCCTTCATCGCTACCCTCGGTACTCAATATATTATTTCCGGAGCAGTGCTGGTATGGACCGGCGGTATTTCTGTTTCCGGTCTGACTGCTGCATCCAAGGTCATCGGTCAGTACTATATCGGCGGTGTTGTACCGATTCCTATCATCTATGCGATCGTTATCGGTATCGTCTGCTACATCGTTCTGGCAAAGACGAAGTGGGGACGTTCTCTGGCTGCCATCGGCGGTAACCAGGAAACGGCTTATCTTGCCGGTATTCCTGTTGTTAAGAGACGTATTCTGGTTTATACAATCGTCGGTATTGCCGCTTCTTTCACAGGCGTTATCTGGGCGGCAAGATTCTCTAACGGTCTGCCTGGCGCAGGCGATGCGGTCAACATGAAAAACATGGCTGCCGTCATTATCGGCGGTACTTCTCCTGCCGGCGGTTCCGGTACGGTTATCGGTACAGCGTTCGGTTGTATTCTGCTGGCTGCCATCTCCAACTTCCTGGTATTCCTGGGAATTCCGGCTACGGCACAGCAGCTGATCTTTGGTGCGATCCTGATCGCGGCCATCTTTATCGATAGATACCGCAGACAGATTTTAAGTAAAGGATAATAGACGGAAGGAGGAACGCATATGTTACAACACACTTTGGAAATGCGTCATGTCACAAAGCGTTTTCCTGGCGTTCTGGCATTGGATGATGTTTCTTTGGAATTGAAATCCGGTGAGATCCTGGCAATCTGCGGCGAGAACGGTGCCGGCAAATCGACACTGATGAAAGTATTGTCCGGAAGCTATACTTCTCATGAATATGACGGCGAAATCTGGTTCGACGGTCAGAAAGTTGAACACATGAATGTCGCCAAAGCCCGTGAGATCGGCATTGAGATGGTCTATCAGGAAACGAACGTTTTTCTGGATGGTTCCGTCATGGAAAACCTGTTTGTCGGCAATCTGCCTGGAAAGGGTTCTTTGGTTGACTTTAAAGAACTGAAAGAAAGAACGGCCGAGATCCTGGAAGAGATCGGTCTGGGAGATATCTCTCCGACTTCGGTCTGCCGTCCGCTATCTTCCGGACAGCTGCAGCTGCTTTCAATCGCCAGATCAAGAGTCAAGGAACCGAACGTCATGGTATTTGATGAACCGACGACGGCTCTTACCGATACGGAAGTCGAACACCTGTTTGCTTTGATCAGAAAGCTTCAGCAGGAAGGCGTCGCAATCATATACATTTCCCACAAGCTGGAGGAGATCTTTGAACTGGCCGACAGAGTCATGGTTATCCGTGACGGCAAGAAGGTTTCGGAATACAGAATATCTGAAACAGACCGCAATACTTTGATCGAAGACATGATCGGACGATCAATGACGGACATGTATCCGCATGATCCTTCGCCGATGACGGATGAGGTGGTTCTGTCCGTAAAACATCTGACCGTACCGAATCCTACCGCTACCGACATGAATATCGTAGAGGATATTTCGTTCGATCTGCATAAAGGCGAGATCCTCGGTCTGGGCGGACTGATCGGTGCCGGACGTTCCGAATCTCTAGGCGCGATCTATGGACAGTATACGCAAGGCGTTACCAAGGAAGTCTACATCAACGGTGAGAAAGTCGATATCAGGACGCCGGATGATGCGATCAAGGCGGGAATCGGATTTGTTACGGAGGAAAGGAAGAGAAACGGCTTTGTCTGGCTGCTTCCGATCTATCAGAACATTTCCCTGATTTCTTTAAGAACGATGCTTCCGGGAAAGTACATGATCGACTTCGATGCGGAAAAGAAACAGGCAAAGACGATGTTTGACCGTCTGAAGATCAAGGCTCCTTCGATGAATACACTGGCAGGAACACTGTCCGGCGGTAATCAGCAGAAAGTCGTATTGGGCAAATGGCTGGTCAACAACCCGAAGATCCTGTTTGTCGATGAACCGACAAAAGGTATCGACGTCGGTACGAAAGCCGAATTCTATAAGATCCTGCGTGAACTGACACAGCAGGGTATTTCCATTATCATGGTTTCCTCGGATATGCCGGAGTTGGTCAACATGTCAGACCGGATCCTGGTACTTTCATCAGGAAAGATACAAGGTGAACTCAAAGGAGAACATCGTACCCAAAGAGAAGTAATGGAACTGGCTATAAGATGATCTCTTATAGCTTTTTATTATAATGAGAACGAGGTGATATTATGTTTGATTTTACAGGAAAGAAAGTACTGGTAACCGGATCATCTTCCGGTATCGGGAAAGCGGTAGCGCTGGA
>JAFONG010000078.1 GCA_017418585.1 Erysipelotrichaceae bacterium
GCTCACATCCACGTTCTGTCCGTAGCTGTTCTGGTATACATCAACGCCTCTGATGGCTTCCGATCTGGCCTGGGAGATCCTGGAATCGGATGCCATCTTTTTGTTCCAGGAATCCATGATCATGTCAGACATGGCGGCAGAATTCTGTGCCAGGGTCTGAGTCAGTTTCTGCTGATTGTACATCAGGCTCTGCATGTTGGCCTGGGCGATACCCTGGAAACGCAGCGTTTCCTGCAGACGCATCTGTATCCTTTGGGCGTTGAGTTCAAAGAAGCGCTGACGCAGATTCTGATCCATGTGGAAGGTTTCCACAAACTCATAGAATGCGGCAAAAGCTTCCTGCTCGTATTCCTTCGGGCTGACCATCAGGAACTTGTTCTTGGCGCCCCAGTCGATGCCGTCGCACGGCGTACCGTGACCGAACTGTTTTGAACTGTTTTCGGCCTGCTTGTTCTTGACGGCCGCACCAAGAAGTCCGGCCAGCGGATTGATGGCACTCAGTATGGAAGCAGGAGCATAGTATTCGATGCCGTTGTAATCCATGCCGGCGACAACGGTGCACTGGGCTCCGCTTGCGGCAGTACCGGTATATCTTCTCATGAAGGAACGTACCAGACTGTTGTTGGCTCTGGTTTCCGTGCCCAGCGAAGCGTCTCTCTGGAAGGCCGCTTCATATTCGGCCATGAAATTCTGATACGCCTGCTGCGGATTCGCGCCGCAGAGACTTGGAAGATCGGCCTCTCCTACAAGAGAAAGCTTCATCTGGGAAAGAGCCTCGGCAAACTGCAGCATGTAGTCTTCCGGTTCGATGAAGTCGCGAATGGAATTCCATTTGACATCGGCCATGGACTTCAGTGTCATGGTCATTATCTTGTTTTTGTAGGTCGTAAACTTCTCGTCGCTCAAGCCGAAGATCATGATCTTCTTATCGCTGTTGATGGCGTGTGCCGTGACGAAGAAAGGAACGGATTCGTGCTGGAATCCGTCTACCAGCGATCCGCCGATCATGTAGTCGTCAGGTATTGCGGCATATGCCAGAACATTGCCGTTCTGATCTTTGAATTGTTTAATCTCGCTCATTCTATTCTCCTTTAAGCCAGTCCATTGGACTTGATAACGACCTTGATGTTGACATCGTGGTCAGGCATTTCAAACTGATAGTATCCTTCCTTGATCGGATCCAGGCTTACGCCGTCTACGATCAGGTACAGATCGGCATCGGTGACGAGAACCGTTTCAACCGTAACGGTCTCTCCGGCCTTGGCGCGTTTCGGGCAGTTTACCAGATCTTCGTCTCCGGATTCGACGATGATCCTGTGGCTGCCAAGACAGCCCGCGACCAGAAGCGAAAGGATCGCCAGTGATGCGGTAAGTTTTTTCTTCATAGCTTGCTCCTTTATTTATAGTGCTCCAGTTCCTTCTGACCCATGTCGATCAGCGAAGAAGCATCATACGGCTTAAAATACCCAAGATAATAGTCGTTGCCTTTGCGGCTTGGATCGTAGGCATAAACGAGTATTCTGTCTTCCTTTTCATTATATTCCAGAACGGAATCCCCGATGTAGTACAGAGGCACGGAGCTGTCGGAATCAAGGTGCACGACCTCCATGCGATCGTCGTTGTACAGATACAGGTTATCCTGCGTGAATCTGAAACGGAACGGGATCGTAGCGGTGTAGGCGTTGTCGTCGAAGGACAGTCTGACGCTGCGGACAAGAATTCCATCTTCATAGATCCTCAGCACATGGTCATCGCAGATGCAGTAGAGACGGTTGCCATAGGAAGCAAACGCAACGGCATCGAAGCTTCCGAAACCGATCTGATAAAGCGGATCTCCCTTGCGGTCGCAGACATTGAGACAGCCCTGACCGATATAGACGACAGAATCATTGATGCATCCGTACATTTTCTTTGAAGCGGGTTCCGGCAATATGGTCATCGCTCCGGTTTCAAGATCAGACAGAACGGCACGTGTTACGCTGCCCTGATCGCAGAAGCTCAGCAGCGTCTTGCCGTCATCTGAAATCAGGATCGTTGAAGCTTCCCCGTTTACAAGCAGCTTCGCTCCTTCGGTTTCAAGCCTGACTTTGGATATTTCAGAAGTCTGCAGGTCATAGACGACGATCGTCTCGCTGTCCGTTTCATCATGCAGATAGAGCCTGTGATTCACAAGACAGATCGAAGAAAGATCTTCGTAAGCGGATGCAAGGTACATGGACTCGGCCATGTTGAGAGGGTAAGAAAGGAAACCGCTTCGGATATAAAGATCCTCAAGCGGCAGCTGTTTCTCATCTATCTTCTCACCGTTTTCAACGGAATAGGTCAAAACCGAAAGACCGGCATTCTTTGCGTCGATCTTCAGTGCATGGATCTTCTGATCCAGAATATCCAAAGGAAGGTAGGCGTGACCCGGTTCCAGTTCGATGCGTTTTGCCGGTTCGGCAGTTAAGAGCGGATACAGAAGCAGTTCGTTCTCCGTTTTTAACAGGATATATTCATCGTCGGAAACAAAGCTCTCCGGCGCATAATAGAAACCTTCGGCAGAAAGCGTCTGCAGATGTCTGTCATAGGAATTCTCGTAGATGCGCAGATTCCCGTCTTTTAACAGGACATAGGAAGTGCCGGACAGCAGAACAGATCCTGTCGCCTGAATGGATTCGCTGTTCTCCGGGAAGCAGCGCGAGAAAGAAGCGTGTCCGTCATTCAGCCAGACCATTCCTCTATAGCCGCTGTTTAAGGCAAGATAAAGAAAATCGTCGTTGTGATACAGTACCTCGCATACACTGTCCTGCAGAGAATAATCGCGAAGCAGGCTTCCCTGATCGCTGTAGGTTCTGATCCTGTCGCCGAACACCAGAGTGAATCCGCCTTCTCCATCCAGAACATATCCTTTTTCGTGGGTGCTGTCTTGAGAGAACTCCATCTGAACAAGCAGGTTCCATGGATCGTAGATCGACAAAGTGTAATGTCCTTCGTATCTGCTGAAAGAATCGGTATCGTTTGAAGAAACGGAAGCGTTGTCGTCGCCGAGGACATACGGCCTTCCATCTTTCAGGAAACCGTAGGATATGATCTCGAATTGAGGTTCAGATATCTGTTTGAATTCAGAAGTCTCGAAATCGAACACGCCGATACTGTATTCCGTGTTAAGGTCTCTCAGTCTGACCGCGACATATCTGTCGTCCAAAGACCAGCAGAA
>JAFONG010000079.1 GCA_017418585.1 Erysipelotrichaceae bacterium
CAGAACGATGTTTCCGTAATCCTCCGCAACCTCATCAAAGACACTTAAGATATCGCAGGAGAAATCGTCGATCTCGTCCATGTTGATGACGATCACTTCCGTATCGTCCAGCTCGCTCAGGCAGTCGTACAGGGCGTCCAGATTCTCCCCGTAGTATTCCGGGAATTCAAAGAGTTCCTTCAGATACTCGTGTCCTCTCTCACCCAGTTCATAGACATCCAGAATGATCTTCTGCTTCGCTTCTTCCGGACTGTAGTCGTAGTTGAGATGAAGATGTTCAAAATCCTTGCTGGCCTGATCCAGGATCTTAAGGTAGTCCAGAGATCTTTCGGACGCGTTCTCGCAATAGTTGATCTTTACTTCCGTCTTGGGAAGACAGGAAAGATATTCATAGAAGCCATCCGGAGAATCTGCTTCATAGGGCGGATCGGTAAAGATCCCTTTCAGATAGTCGCTGCCGAAATCGTTCAGCAGTCTGATGTCCAAATATACTGTCTTCATTCTTCTTCTCCATATAACAGTTCAAAGGTTCTGTAGTGGTCTTGCGTATAGTAAATCAGCCAGTCGCTGGAATAGACGATCCTTTTCTCGTTCCTTGTTCCGCCGTTGTAGTCGATGTCGCATTCGTAGTAGACGCGCCCGTCCTTCTTTGGAAGTTTTCCTTCCCGGTTTCCGAAACGGTCTCCGCCGATGCTGCAGCTGTCGCAGACATCCTGAAGATTGCCCTTGCTCGCAACCCATCCCATGTCCTTTGCCTTGTCCTTGGTCACGTAATTGGACGGCAGCTTGTGGTAGGTATACAGATACAGAGCGACATCTTCCTTGGAAGTGTAGATCCCGTCTTCCCTGATCACGACTTCCTGTGCAGGAGCATGCGGATCGATTGCCGGCCGATGGTCTATGAAAGAAATAAACGCGAAAAGCCCTAAAGCGATCAGGGCGGCGATCAGGATGAATTTCAAGAACTTTTTCATACTTTCATTATATCAGCAATATCGGCAGGAAGACCGCAGGAACCGTCTGTTTTCCGAGTAAAAGAATACAAGAATCGGTATCCTCTCGGTTATAATGAAAGTGTAAGAAGGAACAGGAGAACATAATGAGAGACTTGGAAGTTTTTGCCTCGATTCAGAAGGAAGAACAAAGGCAGAAATACAATATCGAACTGATCGCTTCGGAGAATTTCTGCAGCGATGAAGTCAGGGAAGCGGTCGGCAGCTGTCTCACCAACAAGTATGCGGAAGGCTACCCCGGCAAACGCTACTACGGGGGATGCGAGAACGTCGATGTGGTGGAGAATCTGGCAAGAGACAGGGTGTGCCGGCTGTTTCATGCGGAGCACGCCAATGTGCAGCCCCACTGCGGTTCCGCCGCCAACATGGCCGTCTATCGGACAGTACTGAAACCGGGCGATCGGATCCTGGGCATGTCCCTGGATGCCGGAGGACATCTCACGCACGGCTATAAGCTGAGCTTTTCCGGAAGCGATTATGAATCCTTTACTTATGGCGTGAATAAAGAAACGGAAATGATCGACTATGACGAAGTGGAAAGACTGGCACTGGAGATCAGACCGAAGATCATCGTAGCCGGAGCGTCGGCTTACGCCCGTTTCATCGATTATAAAAGATTCAGGGAGATCGCGGATAAGGTAGATGCATTCCTGATGGTAGACATGGCCCATGTGGCCGGACTGATCGCCGCAGGTCTGCATCCCGATCCGGTAGCATGTGCCGATTTCGTGACCAGCACGACGCACAAGACGCTGAGAGGTCCAAGGGGCGGACTGGTTCTGTGCAAGGAGAAGTACGCAAAGGATCTAGACAGAAACGTTTTCCCGGGCATGCAGGGAGGACCGCTGTGTCATGTGATCGCCGGAAAGGCCGTCTGTTTCTATGAAGCACTGCAGCCGGAATTCATCGAATATCAGAAACAGGTCGTAAACAACGCCAAAGTCCTGGCCGAGGCGCTGAAAGAAGAAGGCTTCCGAATCGTATCAGGAGGAACGGACAATCATATGGTCCTGGTGGATGTGAAGCACAGTTTCGGGATCACCGGCAAGCAGCTGGAATCCGCACTGGATGAAGTCAATATTACAGTTAACAAGAATTCCATCCCGTTCGATGAAGAAAAACCGGCCTATACCAGCGGCATCAGAGTGGGAACACCGGCCATGACCACCAGAGGTTTCAGGGAAGATGAATTCCGTAAGGTCGCGCACTGGATCGCGCAGGCAGCCGGGAACATCGAAAACGATGCGGTTAAAGACCGGATCAGGAAAGAAGTCAGAGAACTGATGGAGAAATACTAGGAGGAAGCAGTATGAATGCAGTCATGGAATGTATCCTGAAAAGAAGGAGTATCCGCAGTTTCAAGGCAGAGATGCCGGAAAAGGAAGACATCGATCAGATCATCGAGGCAGGGCTCTATGCTCCAAGCGGACATGGCGCGCAGTCGACCATCATCCTTGCCGTCACAAACAAGGAACTAAGAGACAGGATCTCAAAAGACAACTACAGAGTCGTAGGAAGAGAAGTGAATACGGATCCTTTCTACGGGGCTCCGGTCATTCTGATCGTCCTGGCCGACAGATCATCTTCCAATAGAGCCTATGACGGTTCTGTCGTGATGGAAAACATGATGCTGGCGGCGACTTCTCTTGGACTTGGCAGTATCTGGATCAACAGGGCGAGAGAAGAGTTCGAAACGGAAGAATACAGACAGCTTTTGAAAGACCTGGGAATCGAAGGGGAATGGGAAGGCGTCGGTCATTGTGCGGTTGGTTACATTGAGGGCGAAGTTCCGCAAGCGGCACCGAGAAAACCGGGCAGAGTCTACTACGTGGAATAGGATCGCATCATGAAGAGAATAACACTGTCCTTGATCATCTCACTGGGAATCAACCTGCTTGGAGCACTGATCAACTATATCTATTACCGTCTTAACAGACACATGCTGCTGTGCATCAGACATTTCGGAGGTGAGATCACGATAGAATCCGCTTTCGGTCTGATATTCAGACACATCTATGCAATGAGACCGGAAGACCGGGATTCCCTGTCGATCCGTTTTGAACCCATCCTGTTTGTCATCTGGTTTCTGGCCATTGCCGTTTTTGTATATCTGATCCTGTTTGTAGTCGGAAAGATCAGAAAGAAATGAGGAAGCGCATGGATAGCTTAGAAAACATTCTCAACCGGACAAGTATCCGCAAGTATACTGACAGGCAGATCGCCGATGAAGATCTGCACCGGATCCTGGAAGCGGGCATGGCCGGACCGAGCTGCGTCAATTCCCGGGACTGGTCTTTTCTTGTCGTAAGGGACAGAGAGACACTGAATAAGGTGGCGGAAGCCAATGGCAGACCTGCACAGCCGCTGAAAGGTGCGGCAGCGGGCATCCTGGTATGCGGCGATCTGAACAGAAGCTTTCAGGGCGCTCCGGATTACTGGATCATCGACTGTTCCATCGCCGTCCAGAACATGATCCTGGCGGCGCACGCTCTGGGAATCGGATCGGTATGGCTGGGAACCTGGCCGCAGATGGACCGGGTCAAGAAGCAGCAGGAACTTTTCGGCCTGCCGGAGCAGATCGTTCCCCATTCTATCATTGCCTTTGGCTATCCGGCTGAAGAGAAAGAAAGAAAAGGCTTTTACGAAGAAGACAGAGTTCACTATGAGAAATGGTAGAGAACTCAAGAAGATAAAGAAAGGATGAATCATGTACGTCGATTATCATGTTCACAGCGAATTCTCCGATGACAGCAGAGAGCCGATGGAGAAGCAGATCGAACGGGCGATCGAGCTCGGACTGGATGAGATCTGTTTTACCGATCATGTCGACTACGGCGTCAAGAAGGACTGGGACGAGGGAAATATCCAGTGGCGCGGGGGAGACGGCGTCAATTATGACCCGAGCACTCCGGATCCGCTTGCCAATGTCAACTATCCGGAATACTTCGCAAAACTGTTAAGGATGAAGGAAACCTACAAAGGAAAGATCTCGATCAGACAGGGTCTGGAATTCGGGATCCAGAGGATCACCCTTGATCCTTTTGAAAGACTGTTTGACAAGTACAAAAATGAACTGGACTTCGTTCTGCTGTCCGTTCATCAGATCGACAATCTGGAATTCTGGCAGTCGGGTTTCCAGAAGGGAAAGACCCAGAAAGAATACAACGAGCTCTACTATAAAGAGATCTACGAGATACAGAAACGCTTCAGGCATTACAGCGTACTGGCACATCTGGACATGATCATCCGTTACGACGAACAGGGCATTTATCCGTTTGAAAACGTCAAAGACATCATCGCCGAGATCCTGAAACTGGCGATCGCCGATGGAAAGGGAATCGAGCTGAATACTTCTTCCTGGCACTACGGCATCAAGGATACGACTCCCTCCAGGGCTATCCTGAAACTGTACAAGGATCTTGGCGGAAGGATCATCACCGTCGGTTCAGACGGACATTCCACCAGATATCTGGGCGACCATATTCCGGAGGCATACCGTATCCTGAAGGAAGAGATCGGTTTCAGGGAGATCTGCACATTCGATCATATGGAACCGAAGTTCCATCTGTTATAAACTAGTAAAAGAGGTAGTATTATGGGCATCAGGTTTTCAAAATCAATCAAGCTGGGCAATTTTCTGCGGCTGAACATTTCCCGTTACGGGATATCGACGACCATCGGCAAGAAGGGCGCTTCCGTCAGTGTCGGAACCAGAGGAACCTATCTGAATCTGTCTCCCGCCCTGGTCGGGATCAACGGGACAGGTGTCTCCTACCGGAAGAAGATCGCCGGAGGTCTGAAGAAGTCCAAGAAGACCGCCAAGAAGTCCTCCGTGGCAAAGAAGACATACCTGCCGGCAGAAGAAGCCGCAGCGGCTGAAACCGCGAATACGGCCAGTGTCAGCGAGATCCTGGAGGAATACAGAAACAATCACGAGGCCAAGGTCAATCTGCACAAGTATGCCGATCCGGTCATGACCGGGGAAGAGTTCGCCAGATATGCGAAAGGACTGGAGTCGGAAGCGGGAAGAGAGCTCTATCAGTACAGCATCGACGGAGACGAGGATACGATCGAGAACTTCGTTTCTTCCTTTATGAACAATCTGGAGCTTGCCTACGATGTCAGAGTCAACTACGAGCTGGAAGACAAGGTTCTTTACGTAGATCTGGATCTTCCGGAGATCGAAAGCATAAATGCGGAATACCCGGTAGAAGCATCCGGGAAGATCGTATACAGGAAGAAGACTTCGGCAGAACTGAAGGAAGAGTATGCCAGGACGGTAATGAGTCTGGGCATCTTCTTAAGCGCCAACTATTTCAATCTTTCTTCCTATATCGATGAAATCGTGCTGTCCGGCTTCAATACCGTCAGGAACAGGAACGGCGATCAGGTGGACCAGTATCTGTATTCCGTCAGATACACCAGGGATATCTTCGAAAAGACCGACCTTTCTAAAGTCGACGATCCGTATGAATTCATCCTGCGTTTCGAGAACAGGATCAACATGTCTTCGAACTATACCTTCAAGGCCATCAAGCCGTACGAGATGCAATCAAGGATAGAGGCGGATAACATCATCGACGACGCACTGCTGGGTCTTAAGGAACTGGGATACAAGACCGCGGACATCAACAGGATACTTCCGCAGCTGATGGAGAAAGAATACGCCACTTCGGCTGACTGTCTGAAGGAAGGACTAAGACTGCTCAGCGAAAAACGCTGAACCCGGATTATCAGAAAAGCTTAAGAAAAAGGCCATCAATAAGGATGGCCTTTGTTTTACTTCGGTTTGCTGTTTACATTAATGTATCTATGCCACAAAGAAATAGATCATGACGTAGTGGCACAGAGTTCCCAGCAGCACAAAGAGGTGGAATACCTCGTGTTCGCTCCAGTCCCTGGAAAAGGAGATCTGTAAGGCATAGAAGATTCCGCCTGCGGTATAGAAGATTCCTCCCGCCAGAAGCCACAGGAATGCGCCTGAACTCATGGCCCGATAGATGGCAATGATCTTCCACAGCGCCAGCCATCCCATCAGGATATAAG
>JAFONG010000012.1 GCA_017418585.1 Erysipelotrichaceae bacterium
ATTCCGCATAGCATTCATCAAAATACATGGCGGCACCTACGACACCCGGTTCACGGTGATGCAGACCCTTCATGCCGTTATAGGTATGGGTAAAGGAGATGGCGCCGTGTTCAATAGCTTCCTTGCAGATATCGAATGTTGCACCGGTATGCCCCAGAGCCACTTTCATTCCTTTGGATATGCAATAATCGATGACGGAATAGTTTCCTTTCAGCATTTCCGGAGCGATCATGACATAGATCAGATGACCGTTGCAGGCACGATTGAATTCATCGATGATCTTTCTAGTCGGAATGATCTGGAATGCCAGGTTCTGGGCACCTCTTTCTTTACCAGATGAAATGAACGGACCTTCCTCATAGACGCCGAGAATATGCGTTCCCGTCTTATTGTCATTATCGATGAAAGAGCCGATGTTCTTCAGGGCTTTCAGCAGTCCTTCTTTCGGGAAGGAAGAGATGGATGTCAGGGTTGAAGTGACTCCTTCCGAAGGCAGATATGCCGTCCATTCCTTCAGCCACTTTCTGGTAGCCGTATTGGCTTCGTAGCCGTTGTATCCGTGGTTGTGAACATCGCACAGCCCCGGCATGACAATGAGATCCTCGTAGTCTTTATCGGCCTTAAACTGGCCATAGGGATAAACGCCGACGATCCTGTCTTTCCTGATTTCGATCTGTCTTGGCTGCAGTTTCTCTTCGAAATACACGCGCTTGCTCTGAATTATCATTTCCGTTTTCCTTCCTGTCTATAAGACTATTATAAATTAAGATTCCGTTTCTCTTGCGGTAATGCTTAGGATATCCAAAGATGCCTGTCTAGACATGATCGGAGATTCAGAAATTCCCTGATCGACCAGATCGGCAAAGTGTTTAAGCTCATAATAGAAGTCCGATATGCATTCTTCATCCAGCTCGTACCGTACATCATCGACGATGCAGTATCCCTTGCCCGTCTTCCAGTAGTTGTCTGCCCGTATCATACCTTTGCTTCCGGTGATGATCAGAGTCGTATCTTTATCCAGACTGTTGGATACGGCAATTCTTCCTTTTACATCGCCATATCTGATATCGGCATAGGCTGTCGTGTCCGCTCTGCCCGGCGTTCTGTCCGTTTCCAGAGAAACAAGCTGCGGTCTTTCATCCATGAGGTAATCCAGCGTCCCGAGACAATAGGAACCCAGATCCTTCAGGGCGCCTCCGGTAACGGGTTCGTTGATCCAGTGATCTTGCGGATGGCTGCCGTTGCGCATGAACGAGGCATAGACTGTTTCGATCTTGCCGATCCTTCCATCATGCATCAATTGTTTAATCTTGATGTTTAGAGGCAGAAATACCGACTTCAGCGCTTCCATGAGAACGACCTGATTCTTCTTGGCCAGATCAAAAAGCTCTTCCGTTTCCTTTGTCGATGAGAGCATCGGTTTTTCGCAGATCACGGACTTGCGATGTTCCAGGCAGGTTTTGATCAGCTCATAATGGGAAGAATTATAAGTAGCGATGTATACCGCATCCGCATCTCCATTCAGGAAATGATCGTAGTTTCCGTATTCCTTGCAGCCGTATGTCTCGACATATCTTTTCGCTTTCTCAATGTCCTTGGAGGCAAAACCCAGCAGTTCGATCTCCTTTACCAGAAGGCAGGATCTGGCGATCCGGTTTGCGATTTTGCCGCAGCCGAAGATGACTAGTTTCATTTCCGTTTGTCTCCTTTTCTTAATCCGTAATGATTCAGGTATGTTCTGAATGCCGAAGGAACAGCCAGACTCTGCAGCTGATGTCTGTCGGTAAGTATATATTCGCTGCGATCAAATTCAGGCAATTCCTCGACGAGTATTTCGTAGGCTTCCATCCGCCATTCCAGATGGGTAAAAACATGCCTTGAAGGCGGAAGTGCATTCAGTTCTTTTGCTTCTATTCCCATGTCTTTGAGATGGTGCAAGGCTTCTTCCCGATTCAGCTTCCGGTCGATGCCGATGAATTCATACATCCCTGCCAGAAGACCTTCTGACGGCCTTCTGTGCAGCAGGAAATCATCTTCATGACGGATCACAAACAGGGTTCTATCAACGATCCTCCTGTCCCTGTCTCTGCTTCTGAAAGGTATGACATCAGTCAGGCTTTCTCTACAGGCCTTGCAATCCGATGAGAAAGGGCATTTTTCACATAAAGGTCTGCCACTTGGCAGACATACTGTCGCTCCCAGTTCCATCAGAGCCTGAGTCAGATCCGATATGTATTCAGGATCACTGATCCTGTTTTTCTGATAGAAATCCGTGATCGTATTCTCCAGTTCCTTTTTCAGCTTAAGATCCCTGATATCATCCCGGATCGCAAACAGTCTTGCAAGAACTCTTAAGACGTTCCCGTCCACGGCAGCTTCAGGCAGGCCATAAGCGATCGCCGAAACCGCTCCTGCGGTATAGGAACCGATTCCCGGAAGTTTCATCATCTCTTCCTTATTCTCAGGTAGTGTTCCATTGTACCGCTCCATCAGAACCTGCGCGCACTTCTTCATGTTTCTGACCCGGGAATAATAGCCGAGTCCTTCCCACAGACGAAGCAGCGTTTCTTCATCCGCCTTAGCCAGGCTTTCTACATCCGGATACTGCTTCCGGAATCTCTCATAATAGGAAATGACCGCTTCCACTCTAGTCTGCTGAAGCATGATCTCGCTCAGCCAGATTGCATAGGGATCCCTGTCTTTCCGACATGGAAGATCACGTCTGTTTTACCTGTACCAGGATAGCAGTCTGTCGATTGATTTCTTGTCGAAACGATACATACTCTTATTGTATCGCTTTCAAATAAAAAAGGCTTTTACAAGCCTTTCTTAGAAGTGTTTTACTCTGCCCTTGAAGTGTTCGTAAATCGCGTTGTTGTCGAAACCGTCGACGTTCTGCGACTGGAAGACATACGGACGCTTTCCGTGCGAGAGAACGATCTTGATCGCTTCGGATACGACGGTATTGATCAGATACATCGTAACGATGGATGAGGCAGGTCCGGTCTTGATGCCGTCCAGATTCAAAGTGGCGTCACCTGAAGGGACGCAAGAATCGATGATGTAGTCGGCACATTCATACAGTTTCTTTCCGGATGGATGTCTGGATGTCGTATTCTTCGACTGTTCCATGTTGGTGATGGCTACGACACAGACACCTTCCTTCTGGCAGCGCATGGCCATTTCGATCGGCATTGCGTTTCTTCCAGAATTGGAAGTGATGATCATGATGTCGCCCGGTTCAATCGAATAGGAATCATAGACGACATCCGATACGCCTGGGGTCTTTTCCATGGCTCCTGACCGCTGTGCACCGAAAGAGGTCAGGGTGTCCGGGTCCAGCATCGCATCGACATTGCCCAGTCCGCCCGCTCTAGCGAACAGTTCGATTCCCAGCATATGGGAATGTCCCGTACCGAATGTATGGATGATCTTGTCGTTTTCGATATTCTCGGCGAATTTCTCCGCCAGCAGTCTGATCGTATCCTTGTTTGTTTCTTCCGCTTTCTGAATGACCTCAAGGATCCTGTC
>JAFONG010000080.1 GCA_017418585.1 Erysipelotrichaceae bacterium
GACACAAGGTTCCGACAGACTGAGACATCGGACGATCGGTCTGTTCGGACTGGCGATGATGGTTTTTATTGCCATCCAGGTTTTCTATCCGCTGCTCCCGTTCTATGCGATGGGATACATGCTGGGGACATGCGTACTGCACAGTTTTGTCGTCGAAGACGAAAAAGAGGAATACCGCAGAGAACTGGAAGAAAACAAGGAAGCTCTGAAGGATGCCCTGGCTGTCGCAGAAAACGCCAGCAAGGCAAAAACCGCCTTCCTTTCCAACATGTCGCACGAGATCAGAACGCCGATGAATGCGATCATCGGTCTAAACAATATCGCCATGAACGAGGAATCGGCGAGCGACAAGGTCAAGGAATATCTGCAGAAGATCTCCGATTCAGCCCATCATCTGCTCGGTATCATCAACGATATCCTGGACATGAGCCGTATCGAATCGGGACGAATGCAGATCAGAAACGAGGAATTCTCTTTTTCCAAGGAGATAGAACAGGTCAATACAATCATCGCCAGCCAGTGCAGAGACAAAGGACTTCTTTATGACTGCGAGATCATCGGTCATGTCGACGAGTATTATGTCGGCGATGCCGTAAAGCTGAAGCAGATCCTGATCAACACGCTGGGTAATGCGGTAAAGTTTACTCCGGAAGGAGGCAAAGTAACTCTTCTGATCGAAGAAGGGATCGAATACGAAGACAAGAAGACCCTGAAATTTACGGTAAAGGACACTGGTATCGGAATGTCGAAAGAATATCTGCCGCACATCTTTGAGGCCTTCTCGCAGGAAGACTCCTCTTCTACCAGCAGATACGGCAGTACCGGACTGGGCATGCCGATCACCAGAAGCATCGTTGAACTGATGAACGGACACATGGAAGTGGAAAGCGAAAAAGGAAAAGGCACGACATTCTACATGACCGTGACCTTTACCAGATCCGATAAAAACAACGATAGCGTCGAAATCAGGGACCTTGATCCAAACGGCATGCATGTGCTGGTTATTGACGACGATCCGATCGCTCTGGAGCATGCGCAGATCGTTCTGAAAGAAGTCGGCATCCATTGTGAAACGGCACAGTCCGGCAAGGAAGGCATCGACAAGGCAAAGATCAGACACGGCAGAAGAGAAGACTATGACCTGATTCTGGTGGACTGGAAAATGCCGGAACTGGATGGAATCGAAACGACAAAAGAAATCAGACATTTTGCCAAAGAAGACATGCCGATCATCATTCTGACTTCCTACAACTGGGAGGAGATTGAAACAAACGCCAAACAGGCCGGCGTTGATTCCTTTGTAGCCAAACCTTTGTTTGCCGGAAGCGTTCTGGATGAATTCAAGGAGGCATATGCGAGAAAGAACGAGCATCCTGTCAGGAAAAAGAAGGAACTGAAGGATAGAAGGATACTGCTGGCGGAAGACATACAGATCAATGCCGAAATCATTGCGTCATTGCTTTCAATGAAGGAAATGAAAGTAGAACACGCCGAGAACGGAAAGATCGCTGTCGAAATGTTTGAATCGCACGAAGAAGGCTACTATGATGCGATCCTGATGGATATGCGCATGCCGGAGATGGACGGTCTTGAAGCCAGCAAGAAGATCCGTTCCATGGATAGAAAAGACGCGAAAGAGATTCCTATCATCGCCTTGACAGCCAATGCCTTTGACGAAGACGTGCAAAGAAGCATGCAGGCGGGACTCAATGCCCATCTGTCAAAACCGGTAGAACCGGAGCAGCTGTTTACAACGCTGCAGACGCTGATAAAAGAATAGTATTAATACGCAGAAGAAGGATTAAAAAAGCCTTTTTAAAGGCTTTTTTGTTTCCGCATTCTGTTATAATCTTTGGAAGGAAAAAAGAAGCAAAAAACCTGCCGGTTACCGGCAGGTCAATTGTTTTTAAGTATGTTAAGCAGAACGCTTATACGCAAGTATAACCGCCGTCGACAGCGATAGCCTGACCGGTTACATAGCTTGATTCCTCAGCGCCTAAGAAGATCGCAACGGAATTCAGTTCACCTTCATGGCCGTATCTCTGCATTGGAACGGACTGTTTTGCGAAAGCCTGGAAGTATTCTGAATTGAGCGTATCAGTCGTCAGTTCAGTATAGAAGTAACCCGGGCAGATCGTGTTAACCGTGATGTTGGAAGTAGCCAGCTCAGCGGCAGCGCCTCTGGAGAAGTTGACAACAGCACCCTTGGTTGTATGATAAGCGATCGTAGGAATTGCGGTATTACCTACAAGACCGTAGATAGAAGCGATATTGATGACACGGCCGTAAGTCTGCTTGCCTGCAGCCATGGCTTCCTTCATCATGTTGACGAAACCCTGTGTAACGGCAAAGATAGAAGTCAGGTCGAGATTCAGTGTGAAATCCCAGTCTTCTCTCTTGTAGTCAACCATCGGCGTACCTGTACCCTTTTCGCCGCCTGCGCAGTTGACGATGACTTCGCAATGACCGAAGTGCTCTTTGATTGCATCAGTAGCGGCCTTGATTGAATCGGAATTCGTTACATCGCAAGCAACCGGAAGAACATCAACACCGTATTTTTCTTTCCATTCCTTTGCGCTTGCTTCAAGTCTTTCGACTCTTCTAGCCATCAGTACCAGATTGGCACCCTGCTGTGCATAACCTTCAGCCATCTGCTTGCCCAGACCGGAAGACGCACCCGTAACAGCAACAACTTTACCAGTATAATCGAACATGTTTTCCTCCTATCTCTTATACAAATTCTTTTGTTAAAGTCCTTTTTAATAATACCGATTCAAAAAGCCCGAGTCAACCGGATTTCAGGAAATTTAACAGATCATAGGCAGGAAAAAATGATAGTATATTATTGTATTCTTGGTCTGTCCGGTTTCTACACAAGGAAGATATAAGAATGGCATTTACAGAAAGGACGGATTTTATATGTATAAAATCATAAGCAGAAAACCACTGAATGCTACTGTCACTCAGATGGAGATCGAAGCTCCTCTGGTCGCCAGAAAGGCGAAACCGGGGCAGTTCATCATTTTAAGAGTTGACGAAGACGGTGAAAGGATTCCTTTGACTGTGGCCGGAACCGATCCGGATAGAGGAACCGTCAAGATCATTTTCCAGATCGTAGGCGGTACGACAGAAAAGCTGAACCACAAGTCGGAAGGCGAATTCCTGCAGGACTTTGTCGGCCCTCTGGGCGTCGCTACGCATACGGAAGGCATCAAGAAAGTATGTATCGTCGGTGGCGGCGTAGGCTGTGCGATCGCCATGCCTGTTGCGCAGGAATTCCATCGTCTGGGTGCTGAAGTCACTTCGATCATCGGCTTCCGTAACAAGGACATCGTCATTCTTGAAGACGAATTCAAAGCCTGCTCCGACAAGCTCTTTGTCATGACGGATGACGGATCATACGGCCAGCACGGCAACGTTACGGTTCCGCTCAAGGAAATGCTGGAAAACGGTGAGACCTTTGATCAGATCATCACGATCGGACCGCTGATCATGATGAAATTCGTCGTCGCTACGGCTAAACCATACAACATTCCGGTAACCGTATCCATGAACCCGATCATGATCGACGGTACAGGCATGTGCGGAGGCTGCCGTCTTACTTTGAACCAGGACGGCAAGAGAGTCACCAAGTTCGCCTGTGTTGACGGTCCTGATTTCAACGGCTATGAAGTCGATTTTGACGAAGCAATGTCAAGAAACAGAATGTATATGGATTTTGAAAGACACGCCTACGAAGAAGCGTGCAATCTGTTCAAGGAGGTCGCATAATGGCAATCGTACAAACGAAGAATCCGATGCCTGTTCAGGAACCGGAAGTCAGAGCCCACAATTTCAATGAAGTCGCGCTGGGTTACAGCGAAGAAACGGCGATCAACGAAGCCAGCCGCTGTCTCAACTGCAAGAACAGACCGTGCGTCACCGGATGTCCGGTCAATATCCATATTCCGGAATTCATCGCCAAGGTCAAGGAAGGCAAGTTCGAGGAAGCCTATCAGATCATTTCCGAAACATCGTCACTGCCTGCCGTCTGCGGCCGTGTCTGTCCGCAGGAAAGCCAGTGCGAATCCAAGTGTACTTTAGGTATCAAGTTTGAACCGGTCGGCATCGGCAGA